>NZ_JBHYJW010000024.1:66780-102173 GCF_042741125.1 Amycolatopsis sp. NPDC058986
GGCCATCTACAAATTTTGTGTCTTCCTTAACTACAATTTTTTTTTTTTGTGGACCCCCCCCCAGCGGGTCTTGGGGGGGGGGGGGGGGGGGGGGGGGGGGGGGGGGGGGGGCCCCCCCCCACCACCCTGGGTGTCACGCGGGGTCGGCGTCGCGGGGGGCGAGGGTGCGGCGGTTGGTTCCGGCGGTCTCGTAGCGCTCGACGAAGTCGGGGTCGAGCGCGCGCATGGCCTCGGCGCTGCGCAGATCGGTGATCTTGTGCCAGGGCACGGTTCCGCGGCGTTCCTTCTCGTGCGGCCCCGGCGCGGTGGTCGGGTGGGGGACGGTGACCGATCGCGTGTTCACCTGCCGTACGCGTGCCCACAGTGAGCCGATTGCGATCCAGTCGCCTTCGTGGACGGTGTCCGGGCCGGGGATGATGGCGTGCTGCTCGGCCTGGCGGGTGCGCAGCTCGTTCTGCCAGTAGGCGAGGTCCTCGGCGAGGTGGTCGAGGTCGCGGCGGATCTCGGCGGCGCGTGGCTCGTCGGGTGCGCGGCGGACGAGGCGGTCACGGGGCTGGCCGTTCTCGTCGGTGTGGGTTTCCCAGGTGGGCGTACCGGTCAGCTCGTCCTGGAGGGCGCGGGCGCTGGCGGTGAGGGCCTTGACCCGGTCGCCGATGGCGGCCGGGGTGTAGCGGGCGCCGATGTAGTGCTCGGCCTCGGTGGCCTGGACGGTGAGCTTGTCGGCCTCGGCGGCGAGCTCGTCGGCCTCCCGCCGGAGCTGCCAGCCGCGTTCGCGGCGGCGTTTGTCGGCCGGGGCGCTGTAGTGGTCCTCGAGCACGGGCTGTTCGTTGTCCGGGAAGCACTTGTCGGCCTCGGCGCGCAGGTGCGCGATCCGCGCGGACAGGGTGGTGACGCGGCGGCGGAGCTGGGCGGCGCGGCGGCTCTTGTGCCGGGCGAGGTCGGCCTCGCGTTCCTGGATGCTGGGCCGTGTTTCGTCGACGTCGTGGGTGACCTGGTAGCCGAGGTCGGCCAGGATCTTCGCGATCTCGGTGATCTGGTCGTATTTGGGCAACTGCCGCTGGGAGGCGCGCAGGAACCACGTGCGGCGTCCCCGCGCCCAGACCCAGGATCGGTGATTCGTGAGGGCGCGGTGTGCGGCGCTGTCCAGTTCGACGTTCTCGACGGTGGTGCCCGCGAAGAAGCGGTGCCGGATGGTGAGCTGCTCGGTCATCGGTGTTGGTTCTCCCGGTCTCGGGTGAGGGGCCTTGTTCTCCCTCTTGGCGTATGAAGATCATACATCAACGAGGCGACGGGTGGCGAGAACCGGTGCTCTGTAAAGAAAAAGCTGCGCGAGCCACGTGCCCGGTATGGGGGCCCGGTGGTGCCCCGGGGGGATGGGGCGGGGCACCACCGGGGGTCTGGTCAGCCGCCGGCGTCGTCCGCGCCGGATGGCGTTGCGGCCGGGCGGTGGCCGAGCAGCTGGTGGTAGCGGTAGGTGGTGGTCTCTTCGCGCTGGCCGGGCGGCGGTGCGGGGAAGTTCGGGTTCGGGACGGTCACCGACTTCGGGTTGACCTTGCGCACGATCGTCCAGCCGAAGTGGAGCTTGACCCAGTCGCCTTCGCGGACGGTATCCGGGCCGAGCACGGTGGCGCGGCCCTCGTCCTGCAGCCGCTGGTACTCCGTGCGCCAGTGGTCGATCTCCTCGGCGAGGTCGTGCAGTTCGGTGCACAGTTCGTCGGCGGCCGGGCCGGTCTGGTCGGCGAGCAGGGCCAGGGCGCGTTCGCGGCGTCGGCAGTCGGTTTCGAGCCGCTCGATCCGGTTGCCGACCTTGACCGGGTCGGTGCGGGCCGCGGCGTGCCGGTCGGCGGCCTCGGCCCGGCCGTCGAGGTAGTCGCTGGTCTTCTGCAGTTGCTGGGCGCGTTCGAGCCGTCGGTAGCCGCGGTTGCGGCGCCGGACGTCGCGCTTGTAGGTGTGGTGCCCGACGAGCGCGGGCTGCCCGTTGTCGGGGAAGCAGTCGTCGCCGGCCTGCCGGGTGCTCTCGGCCTGCCGCTGTTTGGCCGCGGCGCGCTCCCGCCAGTGTTCCGCGCGCCGCGCGGCGTCGTCGGCACGGTGGTGTTCCCGCTCGGCCACCGGCGGCATGTCCTCGTCGATCTGCCGGGTGACCTGGTGGCCGAGGCCGGTGAGGATCTTCTCCATCTCGGCGATCCGGGCCTTCTTCGGGCGGAAGCCGCGCGAGGAGCGCAGCAGCCAGGCCTCGGCCGCCCGCGACCAGCGCCACGACGGATGCGCGGCCAGGGCGTCGTGGGCGGAGCCGTACCGGGGGACGTCTTCGACGGTGGTCCCGGTGGTGTAGTGGTGACAGATGATCAGGTCGGTCATGGGTGGTGCGTCTCCCGGTCTCGGGTGAGGGGCCTGCTCCCTCTTGGCGTATGCCCAGCATACCGCAATGGTGGTGCTGGGGAAACCCTGTTCCCGCACGAGAAACGGGTCGCGGTACCTGCATCCGAGAGCCACCAGGGGGGCGTCGCCCGGCCCTCGGGGAGGTTAGGGCCGGGCGACGCTGCTCAGGGGTTAGGCGTAGGCGTACTCCTCGTCGTGCTCGTGTTCGGGGTCGTCGTCGAGATCGAAGGCGACGATGGCGCGGGTGTGCGGCTCGTCGGTGACCTCGTGCACCGTGTAGCGGCAGACGCGCATTTTCTGGTCGTCGTGGTCGGACGGGACCGAGACCACGTCGCGGGGGTTGACGCTGACCGTCAAGACCTTGCCGCGTCCGGCGCCGAATTGCTCCGCGTAGGACCAGGTTCCGACGTGCAGCCCGGTGGAGCAGCCCACGTTGCGGTCGGGGTCCACTTCGGAGCGGGCGATGGAGACCACGGCGCCGATCGGGTTGGGGATGTGCCCGGTGTGGATCTTGCCGTCCACCGTGACCTGGTTGCGGCCGAAGGTGATGGAGTAGTTCTCCGGCCCGGACTGGACGGCCTTGTAGCCGATGACGTGCCCGTCGGGGGTGAGCTTGAGATCCCGGTCGCGCAGCCAGTGCCACAGGTGCCGTCGCGACTTCGCCGACGGGTTCTGCGCGAGGTTCTCCATGAACGCCACGGCGGGTCGAAGCTCGTTCTGATTGTTCTCGCGCAGCGCCTTCACGATGTGCCGGGATAGCGCGGTGTCCAGGCGGTCCCCGTCGAAGGTGAGCACGTCGTTGTCCTCGTCGAACGCGATGCGGTCGGACAGCGGCCGCAGGCGGCTCATCACCAGCGCGCGGGCGTCGAGCAGCTCACGGACGTACGCCTCGCTCGTGGCGCTGTTCGGGTCGGTGAGGTAGGCGAGGATCGCGTGGTACTTCACGTGCTGGGGCGAGAGCGTTTTGATCTGCCCGTCGGCGAAGTACAGCGTCAGATTCTCGATGTGTCCATTCCGGACGTGGTGGAAATCCATAACCGTGTTCCCTTTCCTTATGGTGACGCGAAAATCGGGTGATGATCAGGCGGCGGCCTGAGCGGCGGTGACGTACAGCGCGAGGTGGTCACGCACCTCGTCGTCGAGCGTCGCCGGGTTGAAGTGAGTTCCGGCCCGGTCCAGCAGCAGATCGAGCAACGGGTAGCCGGTGCTGAGCTGGCCGGGGCAGGAGTTGATGCCCAGCGCTCGTTCGGCATGGGACAGGTAGAGGCAGCGCTGGTCTCCGATGGCCCGGCGTGCGGCACGGCCGCGCAGGTACGGGGCGAGCGCGTCGCGTACCGCCGGGATCTTGTGGAGGTTTCGCAAGGAGTCCAGCGTCTCGAAGCGCTTGTCCTCCCGCCAGGACAGGGCGAGCCGCTCGGTGTCGGTGAGGTTGTCGATCACGGACTGGGCGTACTTCTCGACGGCGGCCGACGCCTTCACGGCGTCCTTGAATCGCTTGAAAAAGGCGTCCTCGGTCTGGGAACCGGTCAGCTTGACGAGCATCCCGTCGGTCCCGATCGCGTCCAGGATCAGCTGATCCATGTAGTTGCCGTACGCGGAATCACGCAGGTAGAGCCGCATTCCGGCGTCGATCCACTCGCGCAGCTCGGAGGCGGGCAGTTCCTCGGTCTTCCCGTCGGTAAGGACGGTGTACTGGATCTCGCGGCGGACGGAGACCTTCGGCAGTTGCTTGGCCTCCTCGTGCCACTCGTCGAAAGTCATCGACGGCAGCGGGGCGTCCGGCCCGTAGGGCAGCCAATCCACCTCGCCCTCGGCGTCGGGCGCGAGATACAGCCGCCTGAGGCCGTGGCGGGTCATGTACCGATTGGCCAGCCGCCGGACGGTCTTCTGCCCCTTGGCGTCCACATTGGTGATGACCAGCGTGTCGGCGAGGTCGGTGTAGATGGTGACGCTCGGGGCCTCGTCGAAGCGCGTGCGGTTGACGGTGGTGCCCGGCATGAGCAGGATCTCCGGGAAGTTCGGATAGATCGTTTCCGGCAGGCGCTTCCCGCGCCACGCGGCTCCGGTCTTCGCGTTGACGGGTGGCAGGAAGGTCGCGAGCGCCAGGATGCGGTTTTTCGCCTCCAGCGGCGTCGGCTCCGCATCGACCTCCCGTTGCGCGGCGGCGTGCCGCTGGGCGTGGAAGTCCTCGACGGCGCGGGCGATCGCGGCGATGGTGCGCGGGGTGTCACGCAAGTCCTCCCGCGACGGCGTGATGTCCACATCGCCGACCGGCACGAACGCCAGCAGGTCCAGCCGGTTGGACTGGGGGCTTGCCAGCCCGCGCAGGATCTCCCCGGCCTGCGGCCCGCACTTGCGCTGGGCCATGACCAGCATCTCCGGGGTGACCGGGTAGGCGATGCCGCCCATGACGATGGACAGCCCGGCGAAGGCATCGGTGCGCTCCCGGATGCTAAAGCGGGCGTAGAGCTGGTCGTTGATCCGCAGCATGGTGCCCGGCAGGTACGTCGGTGCCTTCCCGTTGACCTCCACGGTCCCGGGCTCCCAGATGGCGAAGAGCTTCGCCGCCGCCCGCCGCATCTCGGAGACATCGGAGACCGGCACGGTCACGGTGACGCCGTTGGGCTCGTCCACCTCGGCGCGGGACTTGATCTCGACCGTGCCGACGTCGTCGCGGTAAGCGAACACGGCGACAACCCGCCGACCGTCCTTGGTGGAGGTCACGGTGAACTGGGTCGCGAGTGTGAAGGCGCTCTTCGCGCCGATCCCGAACGCGCCGACCTGGTCGTTGGTGTTCTTCTTGGTGCTGCGGCCGTAACAGGAGTACACCGAGATGATCTCGTTCTCGCTCAGACCGGTCCCGTGGTCGGTGACGACCAGCTCGGGCTCCCACTCGGTCGGCAGCGTGATCTCGATCGGCGCGGGATTCCCGGCCATCACATGCGCGTCCCAGGCGTTCGCGGCGTACTCCCGCAACACCGCCTCGGACTTGTTGCGGTAAATATTGGTCAGCAGCCGCATCAAATCGGCCATATTGTCCGTGCTGATCGACATGTCCACCGCGTTCGACGTATCCACGGTGGAGGTGACAGAAGTAGAGCTGAGCGTTTGCATTACAGGTCATTCTCCCCGGTCTCGGGCGAGGGGCCTTCTCCCTCTTGGCGTATCTCAATCATACCGTATTGAGTACCGGTAATGCAATGCATGGACGGCCGAAATACCGCTCTGGATAAGCGGGCGAAGGTTGGATTGGGGGGAGGACTAGCAGCGTCGTAGCCAGGCAGTTCATGATGCTCAGCGGTATCGCGCGAGTCTGCATGAGGCATGGCGAGCGCAATTCTTACGATGGCACATCGGTCCAGGAGAGGATGGCGAATACTGCGGCATCTCTACCGTGTTAGCTTGCTCGGCTTCGTGCCGGGAGCTCGGTGGCTCATGACCTCACATCCGCGTCGCCGTTTGTGTTGCCGCTGGCCACGTCCGGGAAAACTGGCGATGGGTCGCTACATTCTCGCCGAGCTCGATGCGCCGGTGCTACTGATAACCAGCATCACAGCGCCGCCGAATACGGCGGTGCCCGCTCAGCACCCAGATGCCCCCCGGGCAGTTACCGGATGCCATCGTCGCCGGTGCCGAGGTAGTACAAGGTCGCGACGACATCGACAAGGCCCCGTTCGGCGTCGGCGACGCGGGCGCGCAGCGTCAGGGGTATGTGGTGGCGTTCCCACTGCGGGATTCTCTGTGTCGTCGGCCGATCCGGCCAGGCGGTGTCCAGGTAGGGAAGTGGCGCGGCGACGTCCTCGAGGCGGGCGGCGATCGCGTCCAGCAGCTCGCCCAGCGGTGTGCCCGGAGCGGTCGTGGTGGCTGTGGTGCGCACGGACGCGGCGGCCGCGGCCAGCCGCCGGATCCGGGCCAGCCAGGACCGGCCGAGCACGTCGGACTCGTCGGGCAGCCGCAGCGCATCGAAGGCCTTCCCCGCGAGGTCGACTTCAGCTTCGCTGGGCCGCCAGGTGCCGGATTGGTATGCGGTGCGGGCGGTGCGCAGGTGCTGCTGCAGGCGCTCGGCGTACGGAGACGGCAGCAGCCGGTCCAGTTCCTGGTCCTGGGCGAGGTCGACCAGGCGCTCGGCGACGGTGTCGTGCAGCGGGGCGCCGTCGTCGGTGGGGCCCAGCTGCCGTCCCGGGGATAGCAGGGTGTGGCTGGCGCCGAAGACCTGGCCCGCGCGGCGCAGCACCGGATCTCGCCGGTCCCGCACCTCGGGCGCGGTGGCGCCGGTGGGCAGCGGCTCGGCCAGCAGCCGCCGAGGGTCACGCAGATACCCGATGATCTGGGCGTCGAGCTCCGCGTCGGCGATCGGGACGTGCTGGTCGGCCGCGATCCGGCACAGCGCGAGCGCGACCAGGCGCGTGACCTGCTCCCAGGGGACGCCGGTGCGGTCGTCCTTGCCGCGGTACCAGGTGGTGAACGCGCCGGCGGCGGCCACGGCGTCGGCCCACACCACGCCGATGAGCTTGTCCGGTTCCGGCTGCTGGTCACTGCCCACGCCTTCCACCGTATCGACCGCGCACCCCGTCGGTCGTACGTGTGCGGCCCGCCCAGGCTGGTCATCGCGGCGCGATCGGCTCGGCGAGGGTGGCCGTCTGGTATTCCTTCTCCTTCGTGTCGCCGGTTACCGCTTTGGTTGATCAAGCTGGCGGGCGTCGTACCGCCGGTAGGCTGCGCGAATGGGGCTGTCGAGGCGGGTGAGGGCGTTGGCGCGGATGCGGTGGCTGCGTGACCAGGTTCCGCTGCCCGAGCCCGGGGAGGATCGGGCCGATCTGGCCGCGACCCAGCGCAGGCTCGCTCAGATGCTCGCTCGGGACGAGGCATGGGGACAAGCACCCGAGGAGACAGGCGGGGCCCGGGTCGCGGTGTGGCGCGACGACGCCGTCGGACCGGGGCGCGAGGACGCTGGGGTCAAGGTGGTCGACGGGCTGGAGCGGCGGGATCTGATGGCCTGGCTGGCAGGGATGAGCGGCTGGTTCACCCCGCAGTCCGCGTTGGCCGCGTTGGACGACCTGGTGGCCGGGATCGAGCTGGACCAGCTGCTGCGCATCTGCGCGGAGGAGGGGCTCGAGCAGGTCGCCGATGTCACCGACCTGGTCGGTGATCGCTATGTGTTCCTACTCGGTGAGCAGGATGGCCTGCTTGGCGTCGTCTATGTCACCGAGGGATACAGCGGCACCGTGCAGCCGTGGTCGCTGACGCTGCATGGCAATGCTGTGGTCGACGATTTCGGCGTGTTCGGATGCAGCGCCGTCCGGATGCAGCACTGCGGCTGGCTGCCGGATAGCCGGAGCGTTATCGGCGGGGAGTGTCGCTGGCATCTGCATTCCGCCCGCTACAGCGCGGGCAGCCTGCGCGTGGCCCTGGCCGTGCTCCGCGCGAGCAGCATCGCGATCGTCCCGTGGCGGTACCCGGCGGTCCGGACCTGGTTCGGCCCGGACGCGCCGCGGGCGCTCGTGGGGGACGACTCCGACGCGACCGTCGCGGTGTCGCGGGCGAACACAGCCGCCATGCTCGAGGCGCTGCCCACCCGTGTCCACACCGTGCTCGGCCCCCGGCTGATGATGCCCCGGTGATCAGCCGCTCCAGCGACAGATCGTGCTAGTTCGGTCCCTCGCTATCACGAGGAACGGGGAGGGAGCCGCGAGGCGAGGGCCATTGTGGACGTCACGACTGGCGACAGCGTGCGTGTCCGCGCTGCCAGCGATCACCAAACCCCAGGCGATTGTGGTTGAAGCGAGACCGGGTGCTGCGTCTTGCGGTGAGCTGAGCGGCTCGGCCTTCATCCGGCGACACGGGCCGGGATGCGGGCTACGGTGCCCATCATGACCGGGGAGTTGGATGATGAGTGGGCGGTACTCCACGACCAGAGCAGCTGGGAGATCGGGGTGCGGGTAGCCACCGGCCGCACGCCGTTCGGGACGCTGACCGACTTCGCGCTGGGGCTGGCCCTCTGGACCGCGCGGAAGGACAGCGCCGCCGAGCATGAGCACTCTGATGAGCCGGTGGCGCTGACGGTCCCGAGGATCGTGGTCTGCCTTGTCGCGCTGGCCGCCTATGACGTGGCCCGCGAACGGGGGCTCGACGAACCCGAGCTGGCCCCGCTGGATGTCACCGCCGCGCGCCTGGTCGAGGACGCCTCGGCGCGGCGGATCGCCGCCATCGAACCCGGCTGCGTGCAGGAACCGGGGGGTCGGCTCCGCGAGGATGACCGGGGCGAATTGACGGCGGCCCTGCGCCCGGATGCGCGGGAGCGCTGGCAGGCCTGGCGGGAGCAGGCGTGGCACATCCTCGACAGCCACGCTACCGACGCGGTGGTCCCATACAGCTCGCTGCGGAGCCGGCTGCATTTGGTCCGCTGGATGTACGTGCGTCGTGACTGGTACGCCCACCCCGATGTGTCCCCGGTGCTGCCGCTTGAGGCCTCCTTCGACGACTCCTACGACGAAATGCCGTGATCACCACTGCGCGCGCGGGGACAGGATGGTTCTCAACGCGGTACGTCGGTGGCGGGACGGCCCAGCGGGATGCGCCGTGCCTGGTCGAGATCCCAGGTGAGGCCGCCGGGCGCGAAGGCGTCCTCGGGGACCAGCAGCACGTGGTCGATCGGGGCGATGGCGGGGCCGAGATAGTGCGCCACGGGGCCGGGGGTGCGCAGCAGCGCGCTGGCCAGGCCCTCGTCGCGGAACTCGTGGCGGCAGTAGCCGATCGAGGTGTGCCCGCGCCAGAATTTGTGCCGCGGTTCCGGCCGTGTTTCGGGGCCGAACGCCGCGCGGTAGGCGCCGGCGACCGCGACCTGCAGCGCATTGAGCATTCGATGTGGTGGTAGGTAGAGCTCGATCGCGTAGGTGTTCACGATCGCCGGGCCCACCTGCAGCAGGAACGGCTCGAAGATCGCGGCTCGTCGCGCGATCGTCTCCTGCAACTGCTCGATCTGGTCGGCGGTGACCTCGGCCGCGGCCCGCTCGATCCAGGTCAGCGTGATGTGTCGGCGCGCCCGCGGCAGCACGGCGAACACCTCGTCGAACGACCGTTCATCACCGTCCTGGCGGGTCTTGTCCCACCAGGACCGCGCGGTGGCCGCGTAGGCATCGCCCAGATCGCACGCCGCCTCACCCAGCACCACGTGCGCGACCCACTTCGGCCCGGAAACCGGCCCTTGCTCGGCGGCGAAGCTACGCACGTCGGCCCACGCGTCCCCGGCCATCGATCTTCATGCTCACCGACGATATCGATGATGCTCGGCGCGACGTTCCGTGCGTGGCTACTCCGCCACCCGTCATGTATTCCGTTTGAGGTATGTAACGGCACAAGCGAGTTGTGACACCCGACCGAGTGAAGGTCGTTAGGGTTACGGAACAGTGGATATGCGCTCGCTCCTGTGTTATAGGCGACGCGAATGTCGAGGTAGAGCCTGCTCGCGGCGTTTGCGACCTTGGGCAATGCTTTCGCAGATTGTGCGATAACGACGTCAACGGGCCGGAGGACGCCATCGCTCGATGCGCAAGAAAGAGTGGTATTTCAACACGATCGGGTGAACAAAGTTCCGCGCGTCGGTTCGGTCCATAGACCTTTCGCGGCTACAGTTGCGCGCAGGCTACAGCGCGAGCTTCGCACGTAGTGAGAACACAAGAAGACGGGGCCGTCCTGGTGGACGACCCCGTCTCAGAACGGAACAACGACCGTCAGCGCTGGTACCAGGCTCCTACACCTACGAGGACCACCGTCAGCACGGTCACCAGCTGGCTCACGGTCACCTTCATCGTGACGGTGATCGTGAGCCGGTTCCGTTTCCGCGGGCGCATGCCCATCACCTTCCTATCTCTCTCTCCGGAAGACCGTCGAGCGGATGCTCGGTAGCCGGGACCCGGAGTGCTTCCCCGGCTGCAGCGCGAGGAACCCAGACACAGAGTGGGTGACCTGGCAGAAACTACAAGTCATTCCCCGACCCGTGCGGTACGCCACGCCGGGAAACACACCAAACAAGGTGATTCGCAGTGCGGGGTACTCCCTGTATCCGAATTATTTGGTCTGCGCCCATTCCCGTGATCACGAAGTGCCCGCTTCGGTAGCCAGGTCACCAGCGAGCCCCTCGCCGGTCCGGACTGCCGAGATTCGGGTGGAGCGGATCAGCGAAGTTCGGCGCTGTACACGGGCGTCTCCCGCATCCCGCGTTCTACTCGAGCAGAGCACCCTGAGGTTGCCGTTCGGCGTCATCGGGTTCGCTCGGTGGGTTCTTACGCCGTCCCTTGGTGGCTGCGCAGGCTGGCCGGACGGAAGCAGGGCAGCGGCCAGACGAGAGGTGATCACGGGGAAGCACGGCACGCCCGACGTTCGGCGGCCACCACTGTCGGCGGACGGCACGCAGGCCCAATCGCAGCGTTATTTACGTATCAATGCAGCACTTTTTACCTCTAGAGGTAAAAAGTGCTGCACGCTGATGTAAACTATGCTGCATGGAAGCTACTCGGGCGCTGGAGCTGCTCGGCACCTTCACGGCCGAGCAGTGGGGCATGGTCACGTTTCGCCAGGCCAGGAGCCTCGGCCTGGACGGGATCACCCTGCACCGGCTCGAGAAGTCCGGCAACCTCGACCGAATTCGCCACGGCGTCTACGCCGCGACCAGCGCGGTCGTCACCGAGGCCCGCGACGAACAGGCCGCCTGGCTCGCCCTCAACCCCGCCGTACCCGCCTGGGAACGTCCGCCGGTCGATCCCGACGGCGGCGTGCTCTCCCACCAGTCCGCCGCGCGCCTGTACGGCCTCGGCGAGCTCATCCACGACCGGATCGCCTTCACCACTCCACGACGGCGCACCAGCCGCGACCCGGATCTGTGGTTCAAAACCGCCGTGCTGACCGACGCCGACGTCACGACGATCGACGGGTTGCCCGTGACCACCGCGCTACGGACCATCGGCGACCTGCTCGACCAGCACATCGACGGCAGCCACATCGCCACGATCATCCAGCAGGCCGTCCTGGCGAACCTCGTCCGGCTCGACGAGCTGGCCGACCACATCGGCCCCTACGCCCTGCGCTACGGCATCCGCCGCGCCGGCGACGGCGAAGCCCTGCTCGAGCACCTGCTCGCCGAGATCGGAACGAGCACCACCGAACTGGCCCACCGTCCCGCTCCACCCCGCACCGCGAACATCGACGCGCTGGCTCGCCACCTGACCGGCGTCACGACCCCCGTCGCGCAGTACCTGGCCCAGATCGACACCGCCGGGATCAGTCGGCTTCCGCCCGAGGTCCTGCGGCAGCTACAAGGGAGCACCGCCGCCAGCGTGCTTCCCGCGATCGCCGCGGCCGCGCAGGCCGGATCTCCGCTCGCGGGCATCAGGCACGCTCTCGGCAAGGACACCGAGAGGCTGGCTGCGAACCTGGCTGGTCTCGGACTTCCCCAACTCTCCATCCTGCCCACGGATCTTGTGACCCAGCTCGCGAACTCCCGGCACGGCACCCTCTCCGACTCCACCCCGGCGGACGACGGGCCACCCGGAACGGATGACGACGTCGATACCGAGCACGATGACGCACATGACACCGCAGCGACCGCAGAGCCCCCGCGCGTATCTCCGCTCGCAAAAGGACCGAGCAGCACGCGCGGCAAAGGACACCGGCGGTACGGCCGGTGAGCTGCTCCAGCTGCATTTTCACCGTCGCCTGCTCGCCCGCGTCTTCCACGGCTCGGACGCGAAGAACTGGGTCCTGAAAGGCGGGCAGGCGATGCTCGTGCGCTGGCCCTCGGCGCGCTACTCCGCCGATATCGACCTGCTCAGCGCCGAGGACAACACCGATGCCGCCGTCGAGGCACTGAAGACGATCGCCGCGCTGCGCCTGGACGACGGCATCTGGTTCGCCCACCTGAGCACCTCCGACCAAACCCACGTCGACCGGCCCACCCGCAAGGTCACGTTCATGGCGATGTTCGAGAACGCGCCACTGCACCACCGCGTCCCGGTCGACGTCGTCGCCGCCGGCCACATGCCCCGCGGTCCGATCGCCCTCGAACCGCTGAAGCCGGTCTTCAAGACCGACAGCACGCCGTGGCCGGACGCGCGGGTGTTCCCGGTCGAAGACCATGTCGCCGAGAAGATCTGCGCGATGTACGAGCTCTACCGCGCCGACGCCCGCCCCTCCACGCGGTACAAGGACCTCGTCGACCTGGCGCTGTTCGCCTGCAACACGCGGCTCGACGGCGCCGAGATGCACCGGATCCTGCGGGACGAGGTCGATCGCCGGCGGAAGCGCGGCATGGTGCTCGAACTCCCCGAAGCATTTCGAGCACCAGACCCGCATTCCTGGGCCGCCGGCTATCGGAAGGCCGCGAGCGACGTCCGTGAACTCGCCGACGAACTCCGGACGCTCGAGGGTGTAACGCCCCTGGCGGATGCCTTCATCACCCCGCTTCTCCGCGCCGAGCCACCGCTCGGGCACTGGAATCCCGCCGAGCAGCGCTGGCGCTGACCCAACGCTCAACCTTCCCGCGGGATCAGCTACTCCTGCAGCAACGTGTCGAGCTCGTCGATGAGTTCACGCCCGGCAGCGGTGAGCCGCACGACGATGCTGTCGACGAGCAGATCACCGTCGTAGAGCGGCTCGTAGGCGGGGTGCGTGACGACGTCGACCAGCCCCTGGGCCACCGCGGCGGAGAGCCCCGGTGTGGTGGCGTCGACTTTGGCCAGTTGGGAAACCGGGAGGCTGGTGTGCAGGCCGAGGTGCCTCGTCGACTGCTCGCCGAGATGCCGTTCGTGCAGCCGGAGGCTGTTCATCCGCAGGTACGCCTGCACGGTCAGGCCATGCTTCCGCAGTAGCTCGTGGTTGTCCTGCTGCAGCCGGGTCAAGGAGGTCCACTCGCCGACCCGGGGTAGCAGCAGCGGCGGGCGGTCCTTCGCAGGCACATCGAGGACGTCGAACAGGAAGCCGTGCTGGCCGACGTGGCCGAGAAACAGCAGACACGACGCGGTGTCTCCGAGAGGATCCGGCGGCCCCTCGACCGGGCACGGGGCCAAGATCCGCAGATCCCGTACCCGGTGATCGGTGATATCCCAGCTCAGCCACCATTCGTCCTCGAAGGCGTGCTGCGCGAGCGTGTAGTGCAGTCCGGCGTGCCCGGGTTCGAGACCGCACCAGTGCAGCATGTGCACGGCGTTCGCGCCGTCGGGGAGTTGTTCGAGAAACTCACGCTCTCCGGCGGTGAGCAGGAGCGTGGCGCCGCAGCCGACCTGCCGTGCCGGCATAGGTTTCCCTTCCGCTAGCCGATGTCACCGCACCGAACTGTCCTGTGTGGACCTTTGGTCGAGAGTGTCCAACGCGGCCTTTGCCTGGGTGAGGCTGGTCGGCCACGCGGTCACGATCGCCGTCCACGCCGATCGCAAGGACACTTCCGACGCGAACACGACGATGGGACCGGAACCCCAGCGGGAGCCCACGACGGTACCGAGCCGGTCTTCCTCGTCCTCGCGGGGCGCGCCGCCGGGCAGGAAGTCGACGGTCCACGATCCGCCGCGGCCGAGCAGGTCGTCCTCAAGCCCAGCCGATGCCACGGTGAACCGGCGAAGCCCGGCGCGTTGAGTGTGGTCTTCGGGTATCGCGGCGGTGGGGTGTTCGGCGTTGTACGCGGCGACATCGTCGTAGTGGTACCGATCGGCGGTCATGATCCGTACCGTATCCGGCACCGGTCGCGCGCTCGGTGAGAAGGCGAAGTCGTGCAGACATTCCGGGCAGAACAGGATCTTGCTGCCGCGGGTGGCAGGCGGACAGTCGCTGGGTATGTCGTCGTTGTAGGCCTGGACGAGGTCCAGCTCGGTGACATAGCTGCGGCCGCACTCCACGCAATGCTGATAGACCCTGGCGAGGTCATCCGGCCTGATCATGGTGATTGTTCCTCCGATTGGCACGTTCGAGCAGCGTGTCGGCGTGGCAGACCGCTCCGGGTGGACAAGGGCAGCACAGGTCACGATCGGCGAGCTCGTGGAGATGGGCGTTAACCCAGCGGCGATCGAAGGTGCGGCGCCCGACCTGGTAGGTATCGGGGTAGGCCGGGTCGCCGTCCAGCCAGCGACGGTGCTGATCGACGACGGTCTGGCGCGGGTCCGGGAACCCAGCTGTCCTGGCGGCGCCGATGGTGAATGGGTTGCCGTACCGGCTGGTCCTGTCGACGATCGTCGCGCCTCGTGGCCGATGCCATCCGCGCACGCGGCGCCGCTGGATTCGCCGCGGCCGGACGGTCACGTCGTTCGCCGCGCGGGGTCAGAAGAGCCGGGTGACGGCGTCACGGGCCTCGTAGCTCGCCCGCGCACCGTACGTCCGGCGGTCCCGGTGCTCGTGCTCGGTCGCCAACCACAGCTCCTGATCGATGACGGGACGGAGCGCGGCGACGAGCATGCCGGCGAACCCGGGATCATCGAACGGAACCGGGTAGTCGACATAGGACATCTGCTCGTCGTGGCCCCATCGTCCATTGCGGACGACGGTGACGTATCTGGTCGTCGGCACCAGCTGGACGCTGTAGGCCGCGGGGGCGTCGTCGATCAACGACGCCAGGTCGAGGTAGGAGGGGCAGGGCTGGCCGGTGATGACGACGGGATCGGCGGCGAGGTGCTCGGCCAGCAGCGTGCGAACGGCGGCCGGATCGGCGGTGAACGTAGAGGACATCAGCGAATACCTTTCTCACAAAGGGAAGTCGAGGGAAACCGGGGCATCGGATATCACCCGGCGGAGCGGCCGACGTCGGGAACGCGGGGTGCGTCGGCGAGCTGCCCGAGTTGGTCAGCGAGCCCGCGGTAGCGGTCGGCACGGGCCGCGTGTTCCTCGCCGGCCCGGGCGAGGGTCTGCAGGAGCCAGTCGAGCCGCTCGCCGTGGCGAGCGTCGGCCACCAGGCCGAGCAGGTTGGCCAGCATGCGCCGCTCCGGCGCGCCCGCGGTGTCGAGCGTGGTCCGCAACCGCCACGCGTCCAGGCCGCTGATCTGCGCGAGCAGCCGCCCGATCTCGGCATGCCGGTCCGCGTCGGCCTGCGTCTGCAACCGGTTGGCGGCCTGCTGCAGCTGGTCCTGGTAGGTGGCGCGCAACTGCGTGCTGATGGTGTCGGCGGCGGTCTGCACCTCGGTGGCGCGATACCGGTCGAGCTTCTTGACGATCTCGCACATCACTCCCCAGGTGACTTCGGGTTCCCGGGTCTGCGGTTTGACCACGATCCGCATCCGTCGGCCGTTGCGTGGAGACGGCACCATCAGGCCCCAGCCCTCGGGTAGCTCGTGTTCGGGCACGATCGTCGTCGACGGCGCCGCTATCCACCAACGGTGAACGTGGGGAAGCCACGCATCGGCCTTGCGGGGCTGGTCCAGCTCCCGCAACCAATCGCCCCGATCGACCTTGATCTCGATGCCGTCCAAGCCCGCGCGTGCCTGGGTCAGGCCGATCGCAAGCGCGTCGATCCGCCGCCCGGACCTCGGGCTGGGAACCTCAGTGAGCACGACAGCGCCGGGCAGAATAGAGGCGGAATCGACCTGACCCTGACGTACCTGCAGTGGTGGAACGAAATGTCGGCGGACCTGCTCCAGCATCGCGGCGGCGGTCTGCGAGTCAGTGCTGGTCATCATGGCCTCCGGGGAGCTCAACCTGCTTCAGTACAGCGACATCGGGATCGCGGACGGCATAGCCGGCCGCGACAAGGTCCTCGCACCAGGCGAAACAGAGCGTGCAGAGCGGTTCCCCGGCCTCCTCGTGCCGACGGATTCCGGCCGGACTGCCGTGGACATCGGGCCGGGGATCTCCGAGCCATCCGTCACCTCCTGGCAGCGGAACGTCGGTCGATTCGCTGACCTGGGCGTTCCGTCTTCGCTGCCTGATCAGGCGGAGCGTCGGCAGGGCGCGATCGTCAGACCCGAACATCACGGCACTTCTCCTGGGCGTCGAGCTCGGCGCACAACCGTCGAAGAGCAGGCCAGTCGAGGTCCGGAAGCTGTACGTTTCTCGCGGTACTGCCGAGGGCGTGCACGAGGCGATCCCGGTAATGCACGGAGTACGTCCAGCCGCCGTGCTCGTTGACGCGCATCCGGACTCCGCAGCCGCTCGCGCGATCCTCGACATAAGCGCCCAGACCTGGCGGGAGGTCCCAGCGCCACGAGATGTCCGGTGGCGAGGAGTCCTGGATTTGATCCCGGAGCTGATCCACCAGATGCCGGTGATACCAGGTCGTCGGCGCGTACTCCGGAAGCCACCAGGCGTCGGGAATGGACACCTCGCGCGCGGGTGCTGCGGCGGCGCGGGCAAACGCCTCCGCACCGGTCAGCGTGCTCGGATCGGCGTACAGGCGGGCCGCGACCGCGTACACCGCGCCCCAATGCCGGGACAGCAGCCGAGCGGTCTCCGCCCAAATGAATGCCGCCAGCTTCTCCTGCGACGGATAGCAGGGCTGGTGCGCCAGGATGTCGGCGCGGAGACCGTCCGGGAGTTCGAGGTCGGGGAAGTAGACCAGGGGCTGCGTGCAATCGGCGAACAACTCGATCCCATCGGAACAGCCGTGAGCGGCAATCGCGAGACGATCCCCGTCGGTGATCGAGACCCCTGCGGCGGCCAGCAGACCGATCTCGGCGACCATCCCGGCCGCCGACTGGATGGCACGTGCCCGCCACTGGCCCGGATCGTGATCCCTACTGGACTGGCGGTAATGCACGGCGCCGAGCCGATCGGGCTGGCGGGGCCGAATCGTCACATACCGGACAGGAAACCCGGTCAACCAGGCCGCGACCAGATGACCAGCCTCGTGGATGGCGGTCTGCCAGCTCTCGGAATGCGCGATTTCCGAGGACAGAAACGTTTCGCTCCGGCCAGCCTCAGAAAACGTGACCCGGCAACCAGGGTCAGGCAGCGCGATCATCGGCCACCACCTCGAGCGCATGGCTGACGACGTCGGCCGGCGGGACGAACAGCTTCTGACGTCCCCGTCCCTCCATGCTGGTCAGCCGCCGAACGCCACTGAGCATCCAGTGGAAACAGCCCGGCTGACCCCAGTCCTGACATTCGGCCCCGCAGTCCGGTCCGGCCCAATGCACCTCGCGTATCCGGCACACGGCGATGAACTCGCCACGAGCCACCTCGTCCTCGCCCACCGCGTGACCGAGGCGCGCACCGTATGCGAATCCGAAGGGATCGAGGGTTTTCCCCGCGTGAATGACCAGCGCGCCATCCCAGCCGCGCGGTGGACGCCAGCTGCGGTTCTCCGGCGGCTTCACGCCGAGCGCGATCCAGTGGCTCCAGGGAGGACGAACGGTGATCGCGAGGACCGGCTCGTCCACCAGTGTGACGGCGGAGGTCATGCGGACACCTCCGGAGTTTCCGTCCGGCACTCCGCGTACTTGGCCTGGTGCTGGAACACGAAGCCGAGATGCACGTCCGGCAGTTCGGGGCGGTGCACGGTCGTGACGAACGAAAAGTCGACGGTGGTGGTTATTGCGGCCTCCAGGACATCGGGTGTGTGCCGGCGGGATTCGGTGCTTGCTGCGTTCATGCCCTCGCCGCCCCGGTGAGCTGGCCGGTGGCGGGGAACTCGTCCCAGAACCGGCCATCCAGCTCGCGTCCGGCCTTGCTCTTGCCGACCCGGCGCATGACCTGCCGATGACCCATATCGTCGAGCGGCGGACCGACCAGCACTTCCCGGCCGACGTTGTACTGCGCCATGCCGATGCCTTGGCCCGCAGGCGCCCATTCGCCCCACTGTTTGAAGAAGAACGCGACGTCGGCGTCCTGGCATTGGTCCCGCAGCGACCGGACCCAGTCCGGCTGCATCGGCCGAGCCTGTGACCCGGACTCACCACCGACGATCACCCAGTCCGGGCGCCGCCCGGCAACTGCGTGTTCGCCGCTGAACCACGGCCCGAGATCAACGTCTTCCAGCAGCGGTTCACACGACAGGAACAGCTTCTTTGCGTTGGTACGCAACAGAACCGGCATGCGCTCCGCTGCCCGTCGGTTGTCCTCGACGGAAGTGCCCAGCCACACGTTCGCCGGCCACGCCTCGGCCCACGGCACCAGCGCGGCCACGTTCTCCGGCCGCTTCGTGAGCAGCTGCCAGATCAACCACGGTGTCTGCTCGATCAACGACCACAGCCGCGCCCGCGCCGCGTCGAGCTGCGCGTTGACCTCCGCCACGGGGTGGACCTCGAACACGTCCGCCATCGACGCGCAGAACACCTTGGCCGGCTGACCAGCGGCCTCGGCGGCGCGGTTCCACTTCAGCGGGTTCCGCCAGTTCGCCTCGGACAGCATCCGGCGCGGCCCCTTCCGCCGCCACAACTCGTGACCCCACCGCGTCGCGGTCGTGTCCGCATAACAGAACCGGCACGCCGGACTCACCCGCGCGCAGCCCCACCACGGATTGAACGTGTGGTCCGTCCACTCGATCTTCGTCGTCTCGCTCATGCCGCACTCCGCTCGGCGCACGACACCTGTCGCGGGCAAACGCCAACCCGGGTTTCACGACCCAGTTCCAGACCAGCCGTCCAGCCGATGTTCGTCTCTCCCATTACGTTTTCCTTAACCAGTGGTAGAAAGCTTCTTCGTCCGCGCCGATCTGTACGACGGAGCCGGTTGCCGAGAATGTCTAATCGCGACGGTGGTTGCGCAGGAGATCTACGAACGAGCGGACCAGAACCACGTCGTCCTCGTTCAATCCGATCAAGTCGAGCACCGGTTGCTGGGGGACCGCGGAGTCGATGGCACCGGCGACCAGCGCGTCTAGCGACAGCCCGTAGACGGCGGCCAGGTCGACCAGCTCCAGCGCGGAAACTTCCCGGCGCCCGGTTTCGATCTCGCACACCGCGCTGCGGCACAGGCTCGGTACCCGAGCGGCGATGCGCTCCTGGCTGAGCCGCGTCGTCCTTCGCAGCTGCTGCAGCCGTGCCGCCAACCGATCCCGCCGTGGATCCCGCGGCCGGGGCGCCGGGCTCACCGCGCACCCCGTGACGCCGGGCAGGTGCCCTTGCCGAGCATCAGCGCTAGCGCCTGTTTCTCGGCCGCGGTGATGGTGAGGTCGTAGAAGTGCTTGACCGCGATCCAGTCGGTGGCGTACGTGCACCAGAAGGACACCAGCGGGGGCTTCCATTCGTCCGGGGCCTTGTCGCTCTTTTCCCGGTTGACGGAACTGGTGACCGCGACCAGCTGCGGGCGGTCCAGATCGTTGGCGAACTGCTGGCGCCGCTCGGTCGTCCACGACTTCGCACCGGATACCCAGGCGTGGCCGAGCGGGACCAGGTGGTCGATATCGAGGTCCCCGGGCTTGGCCCAGGTCGCATTGTCGTAGGGCGAGCGCCACGTTCCCGCCGTGGGATTGCAGTCGGCACCGGCCTTCACGTTGGTGCCTGCCCGCTTGAGCACCAGCTCGCGGGTGTTGCAGCCATGGCCCTGGTCGATCCAGTGCGGGAACTTTTTGCGGTCGTAGTCGCCCATCGAGCTGCGCGGCGCGATCCGGAGCTGCTCCAGTTGCGCCCGTGCACCCTCCGGCACCGGCGAGCGCGACGGCGCGGCCGTGCTGCGGGTGTCGGCGGCCTGCGCGGGGGCCTGCGTGTGACATCCCGTGACCGCCCCTGCAGTCGACACCGCGACAAGCAGGGCGGTGACCAGCCTCAGCATGTTCCTGGGAAAGCTTCGATGTTCTGGTGAGATGTGGTCGACCTCGTTCATTCAGAGGCACCTCCATGCCGAAATGATTTGCTGATCGGGTCCATGTGGCGGACGTCGCCGGGGTGTTCCGGCGACGTAGCGCGCCGGTCGGCTCGGCGGATGCTCGCCAGTGCCTGCTCACAGCCTTCGCGCACGTCACGCATCACCAAGTCGATCGGTACGGCAAGATCGCGGACGATCGCGTAGGCGAGCTGCGTAAGGCGCCAGCGCGCGGCCTCGGCGGGCGTGAGATCCACATCGGACTCGGGAATCACGAGACATCACTCCCCACCAGGCGCGCCGCGGTGTTCGGCGGTGTCGGATACGTTTCGCCGAACGCGGTGCTGTGCAGGCGGATCACGCGCTTGCCGGCCACCATTTCGTCGGCGGCCACCACGAAGTCCTGGTGGGATCCGATCAGCAGCTCGTTCTCGCCTTGCGCGCACGGCACGCCCGAAGAGTTGATGTCCAGAGCTCTGGTGCCGGGGGCGAGGTCGTAGGTGATGGTGACGTTTCCGAAGGTAGGGTCGGGGGCGCCGTTGGTGGTGGTCGAGGTGAACCGGCGTTCGGTGATCGTCTGGCCGACCCGTGATCCGACCGGGCCGTACACCTGCATGGCAGTCGCGGCGGGAATCGCCCGCGTCGCGGCGGTTCGCGTGGCCAGTTTGGAGCGGTTGACAGCGCGGGTGAGCGCAGACACCGTTTGCCGCATGTGGCGCACGTAGTCGCGGTCGTCGGCTGCGTAGGAGGGAACCTGGTTCCCGTTCTCGAGGTACTTGTTGATCGCGCCGAACTCGCCACCGGTGTATCCCGACACGGCCTCGCGCTCGGCTCGACGCAGACCAGCCGCGTTGGGCACATCCGGCTGATTCGCTCCGGAGAGGATCTTTACCGCCTCGATGCCGTCTTCAGCCTCACGGACTCGCTCGCGGGCGCAGGCGGTCCTGGCCGGGTCGTTGGCCGCTTCGGCAGCGGTCAGCGCCTTGCGGGCCCGCCACAGTCGGTTCCGGGCGTTCTTCATGTCACGGTCGGTGCTGTGGCCGCCGGGACAACGGCGCCCACCTTCGGCGAGGGACCGGCACACTGCGGATCACCTCTCCTCGAGATCTGCGATCAAGCAGAGGCGGCCGAGCCCGCAGCTGGCGTGGTCGGGGAAGAGCCGCGCGGGAGCGGGCAGCGAGCCAGGCCGCGTGGGGTTGTCGGGCATGGGCGGAGTCCTCATCGTCATCGTGGTTCGAAGGGTTGCGGAGTGAGCCAGCACAGCAACGCGACGCCGAACAGGAACGTCGGTGTCGGCACCCAACGCCCACAGGGACCACATGCCGACCACGAGCAGCAGCGCGGCGCGACATCGGTTCCGAGAGAGACTCGGGTGCGTCGAGGTACTCCGGCTGCGCGGTCCTGCGGGGTCATCCGTGTCCGGCATGGGCTCTTCTCGGGATTGCGTTCAGCGGGTGTACGGCAACGCGCGGCGAGGGGTCAGCTGCTCGACGAGGTTTTCGAGGTGGCCACCAGCGAGTTCGCCGAGGGCGTAGATCGCCTCGTGCATCGGTTCCGAGTCGACGAGGTAGTTGTCCAGCGCCTCTGAGGCGAGCTCCAGGAGGCTCGTGAGCTCCGAGCAGACGGAGGCCAGCGTGTCGACGAGGGAGGCGAGCTGGGTTTTGCCGTGATGTTCCAATTCGACGGCGAAACGCTTCTTGTCGAGCGTCTTCAGCCGGGTAGGAAGGTCGGCGAGTGCGGCGCAGACCAGATCGGTCTCCGGGAGCGTCGATGCGGCAACGGTGCTCGAATCGGTCATGAGCTTTTCCTGTCAGGGAATCGTGGGGTGAGCGGATTCATTCGGAGGTCGGGTGGATTTGGCGGATCGCCCAGCGCAGTGCCGCGCAGTACGCGTCCTTGCGCTCGGCGGCCGCCGTTCCCGGCCGAGGGGTGTCCGTGTGCTGCTGTGCTCGCAGCTCCGCGGCGAACTGCCTCCGCAGCGCTACGAGGGTTCGTGGCTGGCTGGCGCGCAGCGGCCCGGGCTCGTCGCCGCCGGCGTCCAGAGCGTCCGCGGTGGCGATCAGCCATCGATGCAGGTCCAGCAGCTCCGGATAGGCCTGGGCGATCGTGTGGGCGAGGTCCCGCGCGAGATCCGCTTTCGCGAACCTGACGGCCAACTGGATTTCCTGCTGCCGCGGATCCGGCCGCAGAGACGTCGTCGTGTGCTGAGTGGACAACGGTCCTCCTTGCGGAATGTCGTCGTGCTCGTCGGGATGTCGCGCAGGCATCGTCGCGGCCCGGGGCCTGAATGCCAGCGGACCGTGTCTCAGGTCAGTGGCTGTCGTCCGCCGGTTGGGGGCTGCCGGGCATCGCCTCGACGGCGCCCTGCTCTTCAGCGCGGTTACGGCGCTCGTAGAACTTCCGCCCGTCCTCAGATCGGGTGCAGTCCAGGCCCAGCACGGCGTCGAACTCATCCAGCCGCATCGCGATCACTCCGGGTGGGAGGCGGTGGCGGCGAGCGGCTTGTCGTCCGCGTGCAACGGCACGGTCGGCAGCGCAGTTCGCCACGGCAGGGTCAACAGGTCGTAGGCCTCCTGGTTCCAGCCCGGAGTCGTGCCGATCAGGTCCCGCGCGGCCAGGGCGGGGATCTCGTTGTTCCAGTTGCATGCCATGGCACAGCGGGTCCACCACAGGCCGTCCGCCGCGACGTTGTCGAGCGCGTTCTCCGCGGCGTCGAGAGCAGCGTCCAGTTCCGCTTTCCGGTTCGTGTGGAGCATGTTCCCCGTGGAGACGTAGCTGTCGAGAACCTGTTCGTCACACAGCTCGTCGAAGTACGGGAACCCTGCCCGCACCGCTGCGACCACCTGCGCACCCTGGGGGCCGAGAATCGTCTCCACCGGCATCAGGGCCCGAACCGTCCAGCCGCCCTCGGCTTCCACCGCGTCGTGCGGCTCGGGTACGACGTCTTCGCAGTGCTCGGCGTTGAACAGCTCGCTGTGCAGTGAGACTCGGCCATTGGGGACGACCTTCAGCACTTGGGCGACAAGCGGGACCAGTCGTTTAGGCATCTGGAGAAGGTCGAGCAAGCCGATCGTGTTGTCGTCGAAGGTCTCGACGACCGAGACCGAGCGCGGGTCGCGGTAGGCGGGGATCGGATTCCCCGTCGCGTCGGTGTTCGGTACGAGATCACCGACCTCGGCATTCCGGTTGGCGACGATCATGTAGTGGAACTCTTCGGACATACGTGATCACTCCTGACAGGATTTCGTGGATTCGGTACGGGACAACGGAACCTGGAACTGCCGTGCGAGAGTGGCAAGCACCTCGCACGGCCCCGACACCGTGGCCTCCGGGACGAAACTGCTTTCCCATTCCCCGGCCTCCGGACCGGTCTGCACGCTGCAGGCCGGGCAGACGATGCTCACGCCGTCAGGAAAGGGGCATTCCCAGGACGGATCGTGTAACTGCTCCTCGGGACGGTGGTCGCAGGCGTTCTCGGCGCAGTCCTCGTCCAGCGGGCACACCACCGGCGCATGCGCGACAGCCATCGCCAGCACGCGGATCCGTGTCTCCGGATGCATCTGGTCCTCATCGGACGCCGCATCGAGAATCGCCCGGCACACCCGGACCACCAGCAGCGGGTCGCACACGGCTTCCAGCGCCGCCCGGTCGCGCGTCGGCGGGATCAGGCGATCCAGCTCGTCCCTGATCGCGCCCTGTTCGACAGCGACACTCCAGCCGCAGGCCGGACACCGGTTCGATCGCAGGTACGGGTTGGAATGCTCCCACGCCTTGAAGAGCGGGGCGACGAGCATCGGGTAGGCGCCGCACATCGCCGAGGTGAACCGGAGATGCTGTTGCTGGGTCGGGTCCGCCTTCTCGACATGCGCACGGCGGACCGCGTGCCGCCCGGTGTCCGAGAAGCCGATCAGGAACGAGCCGCCCGGCAGAGTGGGAGCGCCCGAGCTTCGCACGGCGGTCACCGCTCGGCTCCCTGTGCGGCGGGATGGGTGTTGGCGCGCCACTGCACGATCCGGAACGGGATCGGTCGGTGGCGGTGCGAAAACTCGGCCTCCCCGGTGGCGAACATCCCGATCGCCGCGCGGCACTCCCCGTCGGTTTCATAGCCGAGGCCGAGGAGGAAGTTGTCGTGCCCGCGGAGGTTCTCCTGGAAGTCG
Organism: Amycolatopsis sp. NPDC058986; assembly: GCF_042741125.1. Taxonomy (NCBI): domain Bacteria; kingdom Bacillati; phylum Actinomycetota; class Actinomycetes; order Pseudonocardiales; family Pseudonocardiaceae; genus Amycolatopsis; species Amycolatopsis sp. NPDC058986. The sequence continues at coordinate 91,026 of NZ_JBHYJW010000024.1, forward strand.
CACACCGTGTACAGCACGGTGTCCTGCGCCGGGAACGGCTTCGTGCAGGCTACCCAGCGACCATCGTCGCTGACCGCGCGCACGGTGTATGACCGGCGCTCATCCGAGAACCGGATCGCATCGCCGGGTTGCAGGGAGATCTGGGCCTTCATAACGTCTCCTCATCGGTCGGGTCGGCGAGAGCTCGTAGCTGGTCACTGACGACCTGGCGGCGGCTGATGACCTCGACCAGCCACTGCTGCGCCGAGGGCATGCGGGACGCCATGTACTCGTCCTGGCTCAACTCGGTCAGCTCGGCGGCCAGCGTGGTGACGCGGCGGTCGCGCTCGGCGGAGCTCATCGGCTCTTCTTCTTCGTGCTCTTCGAGACCTTGCGGCTGTGGTGCTGGTTGACGGCGGCGCGCCAGGCCTCGAGCGGGCTGAGCATCGGATCGGTCAGCGAGGCGTCGAGCGCCCGGTAGGTCCACCACGGATGCAGCACCGTCCGGACGACCAGGCGCGCGGCGGACAGTCGTGGTCCGGCCGCGGCCGTGACGATGGGGCGGGGCGCAGGTCGGAGACCGATACGGATCAGCGTCGACTTGATCGCGGCGGACGAGGTGATCTCCCAGTAGACGAACCCGAAGATCGAGGCCACGCCGAACGTGACGGCCTTCTGCGTGGGGGCGAACCCCGGGCCGGCGAAGTGCCAGTAGTTCATCACCGAGGCGACCACCGCGCAGACCGCGGAGAACACGCGCAGCGGAATCGCACGATCACCCATGCGCCGTCGCTCGTGCGCGCGCTGATTCGTGCCGATCATCAAGCACTCGAGGAACGCGCCCATGAGCGCCGCGGGGGCTGGAGCGAGCTCCAGCTGGTAGCGCGCGAACGAGGTCTGGCCGTACCAGGCGACCGCCATGGTGCCGGCGACCGGCAGCCAGATCGGAGCGGTGCGGATCACCTGAAGGAGCGTGGCGAGACCGCTCTGCCCGGTGCTCGTCGCCAGGTGGCGCCAGCTGGTGGGCGCGCTGGCGCCAGCCGATCGCCAGCTGGCGCCTGGCGTGCCAGCGGTGGCGCCGTGATCATCGTCAGCCTCGACGGAGTGCAGAATTCGCCCTGATGAGGGCGCTGGCGGCTGCTGGCGGGGGAGCATGACAGCTCCCTGGGTCTGCTGTTGGTACTGGGAGAGGAGACGACGGGCACGCGACTCGCCTATGCCGAGGTGATTCGCGACGGTCGGGCGCCCAGGGATCTGCCCGGTTTTCCGGTGAAGCGCCTCCAGCTGCCGCAGCAGCTGAGCGTCCGTGAGGTCAGTGATCGGATCGGACATCGGTATCCGTTCTTCCCGTGGAAGGTCAGGCGTCCAGCGCGGACTGCACCTCGGCGACGACCTCGAGCGCGCACTCGTGCGCCACGATCAGCTCGGCGGCCTGGGGATTCGAGAACGCCTTGAGCAGTTCGAGGCGGGTGGTCAATTCGTCGACGACCTTCTTGGCGGCCGACGGCGCGAGGGCACCGGTCTTCACCGCCGCGGCGAGCGCCACCTGGTTCTTCTGCATCTGCTCGCGCAGGGCCTTGAGCAGCGCGTCGAACACGGCCTTGTCCAGCACCGCGCTCAGCGCACGGATCTCGTGCTGATCGAGGTGGGCCTGCGGAACGATCGTGGGCATGAGACGTCTTCCTTGCTTCGAGGTCAGGGGGTCTTCGTGTCCCAGCGCCGGCCGCCCTGGATGACACCTTGCGGGCGGAAGATCGCGGCCTGGAGACGGCACTGGTCGAGGACGGGGCAGGACTCGCAGATCGCCGTGGCGAGCCGGTTGTCGCTCTTGGGTGAGGCGACGTCCCACCAGTCCGGATTGACTCCGGGGCGGGTGCACGCCGCGCCGGGGAGCTCGGCGACGGCCTCGGCGGGAAGCGCCATCAACCCTCCTTAACTAGTGTATTAACAAATACAGTAACACGTGTATTGACCAATATGTAAGAGCGCCCTGCGGGAAGCCGCCAGGCCGGCGGCTCGGCTGGTGCCAGCCCTGGCGGGCGGCTGGCACCAGCGCGCCCGCCAGGGCTGGCACCAGGCCGTCCGCCAGCGTGATCAGAGGTGGCGGGGAACTTCGTCGCGCAGATCGCGCTCAGCAACGCCCGCTGAGCCGAATCCGGGATCCTCGGGGTCCGCGACGCGGTACTCGAGCTCGACACGATCGGAGTCGTCAAGCTCGGTGATGCCTTCGATCGCCACCGTCACCAGCTCGCCGTCGATCTCCAGCTCGACGACATCACCGTTGTCCAGTTCGGCCACGTCGACCGGCTCGGTCCGCACCGTCTCCGGCTCGGGTGCCGCGACGTCCTCGCCGGCGAGGAACGCGTCCACGTCGACCTCGGGACCCAGCAGGACGTCACGGGACTTGGTGCCCTGCGCGGGCCCGACGACGCCAAGCTCCTCCAGCTGGCTCATCAGGGTCGCAGCCTTCTGGTGACCGATTCGCAGCTTGCGCTGCAGCATCGACGTCGACCCGAACTGCGAGGACACGATCAGTTCGATCGCCATCCGCTGAATGTCGGGTTCTTGCTGGTCATCGGGCATGGCGCCACTGGCTGGCGGCTCCTGGCGGCCGGCCTGGCGCTGGCTGGCGCCAGCTCCGCCAGCCTGGCGGGCGCTGGTGGTGGATGGCGGTTCTTCAGGCGCCGAGTGGTCGTCCTGGTCTCCCAGTGGCTCGCCGGTTTCTGCCTCGACCCGCTCGCTGGCGGCCTCCCAGCGCTTCTTGTATTCCTCCATCTCTTCACGGGCGGCCTGCTCTTCCGCCACCGGATCGATCTCGATGATCCCGGGCAGCAACCTGTGGTCGGCCGCGGTCTGAGAGGCGCGGGCCTGCGCGGCCAGCTCGAGCATCACGGCCTCCGCGTCGCTGCCGGGCGGGCAGTCCTCGATCTCAGCCGGGTCCGGTGTCCAGTAGCCCTGCAGCGGCTCGACCCCGTTGCCGATCTTGACCGTGGCCCGGCCGGCGATCGGGACGTCCTCGACCTGGCCGTCGTCGCCGATGCGGGGCTCGGTGACGCGCTGCTCGACCCGGTAGGAGTCGAACGCCATCCGTGCCGCCTCGGCCTCGATCTCGCCCGTGGCGTAGACGCTGGCCAGGTTGCCGCGTGCCTCACCGGGGATGTACTTCACGTCCGGCCGCTGGTGCGCCAGCACCAGGAACACCCTGACCTGGCGGCCGAGCCGGGCGATCGACCACAGCGCCTGCACCGCCGGGGACTCCTTCGGCGGGCGTGTTCCGGCGCGCTCTTCGGGGGCGGTCGACAGCCATTCCTCGATCGCGGCGAGATTCATCGCCGGGATCGCCTCGGTGTTCTCGTCGATGATGAGACCCAGGGGAGTGAAGTCCGCGGGCGTGGCCTGGCGCCACTCACAGGCCCGGTACCGGCGCATCATCTCCTCGTAGATCGCCAGGACCACCGCGGCCATCGTGTGCCCGCGCGTGGCGATCCGGTCGTGGGAGACACCCCATCCGACGTGGTCGAGAAGACGAGCGCCGGGCGGCGCGTCGGACCCGTCAGCGAACGGGTCGTTGCGTCCGAAACCGCGCCGGTAGCCCAGCAGTTTCGGGTCGAGCAAGTAGCAGTCCCATCCGAAGATGAGCATCATGATGAGCAGGGTTCGGATGAGCGACGACTTGCCCTGGCCGGTGGGGCCGAGGATCAGCAGATGAGGCCATTTCCACGGCTGCCAGTAGCCCAGGCGTCCCCCGCGGCGAGGGCCGAGCGGCAGTGAAACGGGGGGCCGGTCGGGCAGGTTGAGCAGGTCGCGAGGCCGCGGAATCGGGGCGCTCGTCGGCAGCGGAACGCCCGGCCTGATGACGATCTCGTGGTGCTGCGGAACCCACACGACGGCCCATGCTCCGGTGGGGCTGAGCACCTTCTTCGACAGCACGGATTGGAACCGCGATTGGAAGCCGGGGCTGATGTCCTTGGTCGTAGTGTCGTAACTCAACGTGATCGTCGGGTTGGATTCGTCCTCGATTTTCGTCTTCTCGCGGACGAAGTCGAGGCCCGCCAGCAGACCCGAGAGGTTGGTGTGAATGGCGACCAGAAGAGGCCGGTCGTCCCACCAGTTCGCGGCCTTCTCGGGGGGCGCGAGAGACCAGACGACGGTCCGTTTCCGGGGAGTGTGGGTGGCCTTCAGCGGTCCGGCGGCGAGCGGATTGAGGGCCTTCACGACCGCGACTTCGAGATCCACGGCGAAGTGGATGTGGCGCGCGTAGCGCACCTGGCCGGAGATGATCCGACCTGAAGTCCGACGAACCTTGCAACGGAGGGTGTCAGGATGGACACGGAATGCGTAGGCAAGAGTTGATGCCAGCTGGCGCTCACGGGCCCGTGAGGTCCTGATGGCGAGCATGACGGAGCCCAGGCCGAGCGCGAGGGCGAGGCTGGACCATGCGACTGGGTCGGCGTATGTAGAGATCGCGTCGACGATGTCCCTGCGCGAGGAACTGGTGGGCGGGATCTTGCCGGCGAAGTAGGGCGCGGTGAAACCAAGAAGCGCGATGGCCAGCAGACCGAAGACGATCCGCTTCAGGTGGGGAGAGGTCGGGGGAGCGGTCTTCGCGGCACCGCCGGGCGGTTTGGTCATGGTCATCGAGACCACCCGCTCCGGGCGGAAACTTCTCCTGGAGCTTCTGCTGAGAGTCCTTCTCCCGGTGCGCGAGAGGAGCCGACCCCGGCGACCTTTAAAACGGGCGACGGTGCGCCGGGGTCAATCCTATCGCGTGTGTCAACGCGAAGACAAATACACGTGTTAACCAGGGTGGCGCTCCGGAGCGGCCGGCGGGCCGTCCGGGACCGCGGCGGATCTAGCGGGAGGGACGGCCGCGGCGCAGGTTGCTGACCCGCGGGAACGGCTTGCCCTCGTTGTACTTGTTCTGCAGCTGCGTGATGAGCTTCCGCGCTCCCGGCTCGAAGATGTCCGACAGCGACCTGATGTTGGCCTCGGGGACGTAGGCCCCCAGGTAGTGTGCCGCTGCGCGTGCGCTCTCGACGAGATCCTCGTCCAGGTACAGGGTGCGAGCGACCCTGACGCTCTCGTCGTCCGACGACTTGCTCTCGGACTCGTCGTTCGACGACGGCTTGCGCGCAGCGTTCATCGCGATTCTCCTTGGAGGACTCGGGCCGGGGAGGTGGGGCGCCCGCAGCTGCCCGGGGCCGCGGGGCGAGGTGTGCGGGCACCGGCTGAGCCAGGGGCATGGGCCCGGGGTGACCACAGGTCGACACCCTGCCATCGCGAACACGGAGCGTAGTTATTTTGTGCATGCACGTGCACACCTGGCCGTGTATGTACGTGCCCGTTGCGTGCGTGTGTTCGCGGCATGCACATGACGGTAACTGGTCGGCCCAGAACCCGCCTCGGTGATCCGGAGATGCGGGTGTGGCAGCGGTCGGCGGCGTCGCCATCTCGGCTCCTCTCTGTCAACAGGTACGTTAACCTACACACAAATACGTGTACTACCTTAGGCACTAATTAGTGTGTTAACGTGTTTTGACGTTGCGCCCGGCCCGCCGGCCACCTCCCCGCCGCGGCGCGACGCAGGACCTCGACCGTGAACGGAGCACTTCCCATGACGACCGTGACCGACCTGGCCGCCGGGGCCCTCGGAACGAAGAACCTCAACGACTGGCTGCTGGACAACATCGTCCCGCTGATCCTGCTGGCAGTAGCGCTGCTTCTGCTGTGGCTCGGCGGCAGCAAAGGCGACAACGCGGGCGTCATGCGGCGCCTCGCCGGCGTGGTGATCGCGCTGGCGATCATCGGCCTCGCCGTCTCCGGCGCGGGCGTCAACGTCGGCAAGTGGATCTCCGGCCTGTTCACCAGCTGATCCGACGAGGAGGCCGACTTCCCGTGCGCATCTCCACCGACGACGAGGTGTACAACGTGCCCTCGGTGTGGCTCGGCCCGCCCGAGATCACCTTTCCCTGGCGAGCCCGATACGTCTCCTACCTGATCTTCGGCGCCCTGTTCCTGCCCGTCTTCGCGGTCATCAAGGCGCTCTTCGGGCTCGGCTTCTTCTCGATCGCCTGGAGCATCCTCATCACCGTCGTCCTCACCCGGATCCTGGCGAAACGGATCGCCACCGAACGTCCGCTGAGCGCTGTCGCGCTGATGTCGGTGCACGAGCTCACCGCACCGCGGCAGAAGACGAAGACCGAGGGCGGTGCTGTCGCGACCACGTCGGTCACGATCCGCGAAACTCACCGGCCGCGTCGCCGCTCATCCCCGCAATCTGGTCCCGCCCGCGGCCGCGCCGCAGCAACCGGGGCCCGGGAGGTTCCCCGTGCGTAAGACCCAGCAATCCATCACGTCGTGGCCCGCCCAACCCGTGCCGGGATCCGGAACAAACGCCGCGGCGTCGGCGCCGAGTGCCCCCAAGAAGACGAAGACGTCGAAGGCGAAACGCCGCAACCAGCGTCGGCTCACCGGCCCGACAGCGGCGAAGCCCTACGTTCCGACCATCGCGGTTCGCTCTATCGACGGGCACATCGTCCGCACCCAGACCACGGTGACGGCCTGGTACCGGCTGCGCCCCCAGCGCTGGGAGTTCCGCTCCGACCACGACCGGACGCTGCTGATGCAGGCGATCGCCGGACAATACGCCGACCTCAAGGGTCGCTGGCTGCACCTGCGTGTGACGAGCCGACCGTATCCGATCAGCGCGTGGGCCGAAGCCCACGTACGCAACGTGCAACACCAGCTCCCGGACACCCCGGGCGCACTGACCTTCGACGACTACATGGTCGGCGAGCAGATGCAGCTGCGCGGCCTCGGCATGTCCAACAAGGAAGTATTCCTCGGCGTCGAGGTGCGGCGCCGGAAACTCACCGACACGCTCGTCGAGCAGGCCCGCCCTGTGCTGGAACGGGTCTGGCCCACCCTGGTCGACGCCGAACTCACCGCGCTGGAAGACGAGGTCGGCCACATCGACAACGTCATCGGCGGCGAGGGCCTCCAGGGACGTCCGGTCAGCGATCGCGAGATGCACTGGCTGATGACCCGCTCGTGCCAGCTCGGTCTGCCCGTCCGGAAAGACGAAGCCACCGCAGGCACCGGGCAGTGGGACGAAGAAGACCTCGCCGCGTTCAGCGCGGGCGCGGACTTCTTCACCGAGCCCTACGCCCCGACCGTGACGGTGCGCGGCCGTGCCGGCCGGAACGCCGGCGTGCAACGCCAGGTCGCCGTCCTGACCCTCGGCCGGATGCAGGACCTGATCATCCCCGAGCGCGACCAGCCGTGGATGCAGCTGGCCGACACACTGCCGGTGCCCGTGGAATGGTCGGCGCGCTTCTACATCCGCCACGACGACGAGGTCAAGGCCGAACTGGACCGCAACGTCGACAAGGTCAACAGCCAGTACAGGCACTACACCGAGGAGCACGGGCGGGCCGCGCCGAAGCAGCTCGAGCGGCAAGCGGCCCGCGCCCACGACATCGAGGACGAGCTGTCCGCCGGATTCCACCGCGGCAACACCCGCCTCTACGGCTGGTGGCGCCTGGCCGTGTCCGGCCGCAGCAGCCGCGAGGCCCTGAAGTACGCCCAACGGATCGTCGACCTCGCCAAGCCGGAGATCGAGATCGAACATCCCGAGGCCCAATACAGGATGGCGCGGGAATTCATCCCGGGCGAACCGCTGGCCTCGACGGCCTACCGGCGTCGTGGCTCGGTGCTCTGGGCGGCCTCGGCCATGCCGAGCGCGACCGCTCAGGTGGGGGACCGGCGCGGCGTCCTGCTCGGCGAAACCGCCGGAGGCATACGACGCCCCGTCGCGTGGGACCCGTGGCTGGCCCAGGAAACCCGCAACGGCTCCGGCCTGACCGCGATGGTCGCCGGGCTCGGCGGCGGCAAGTCCTTCCTTGGCGGCGGCATCGTCTACAAGACGCTGCGCGCGGGCGCGCATTGGATGATCCTCGACCCGTCCGGCCCGCTCGCCCGGCTCGCCCAGATGCCCGAACTGCGGCCCTACTCCCGGGTCATCAACCTGCTCGATGCCCAGCCCGGCATTCTCAACCCCTACCGGGTGGTGCCCGAGCCGGTGCGGGAGGACTTCGAGGACGAAACTGATCCGGCGAAGGCTCTGGCCCGAGCCCGCACTCTCGCCTCGGCAACACGCCGGCGCCTGTGCCTCGATGTCCTCATGGGTGTACTGCCCTACGCCCTCGCACGTGACGCGCAGACGCATATCGTGCTGCTGGGCGCAATCCGCGCCGTCGGGGGAGGGATCGATCGCCACCCCGGCTTGGTAATCAGCCAGCTCCAGCGCACCACCGGCGAACATCGCGAGCATGCCCAGATCGTCGCCGACGCTCTCGACGACCTCCGCAGCCAGCTTGCGCTGCTCATCCCCGAGGACGGCATCGATCCGTACGCGCAGATGCGGCAGGACCGCCTGACCGTACTGACGATGCCTGGCCTCGTGCTACCGCAAGGCGACAAGCCACGCGAGGTCTGGACCGACGCCGAAGCCCTCGGTGTCGAACTGTTGTCGCTCTCGGCGTGGCTGACCCAACGCCAGCTCTACACCGGCCCGCCCGGATATTTCGCGGAAACCGGCATGCGGTGGAAGGACCAGCGCAAAGGGGTTTGGATCGATGAGGCGTTCTTCCTGTCGCAGGTCTCGGCCGGGCGGGTGCTGATGGATCGCATGGCCAGGGATTCCCGCAAATGGAACGTTCGGGTGTTGCTGTCCTCCCAGGTGCCAGCGGACTTCCTGCGAATCCCTGGGTTCGCCGCACTGGTCGACTCGGTCCTCGTGGGCCGGCTATCCGGCGAAGCCGAGGTCGCCGACGCGCTGCGCCTGCTGGGGATTCCCGTCGGCGTCGGCTACGAAGCGGTGCTTGAGCGGCTGGCCCAACTCCCCAACACCATGGACGAGATCGACGGCGCGGAACCTGGCTTCGGTACCCAGGTCACGCAACAGCAGGCAGCTCGAGCACCACGGCAGTTTCTGTTCAACGACGGCGGCGGCGGGCTGGAGAGGATCTGCATCGACTTCTCCGGTGACCACCTGGCAGGCCTGCGCGACGCCCTCGACACCACACCCGGGGCGCCCGCACAGATCACCGCGAGCACGCCGCCGGTGCCGCCGCTCCAGCAGCACCTCCAGCAGCACCTCGAGCAGCCCGACCAGAACACGGACCACGACGCCGAACTCGACATCGCCCTCAACGGCGCGGCGAACAACCACTACCTCAGCCCGCAGCTCGGAGGCTCGTCGTGAACATCTCGGCTCGATCCGCGACCCGCACGCTCCGAGCCACGGCTCGCCGCCGCCCTCGGCTGCTCGCGGTCCTGGCGACCGCCATGATCATGGGGTTGCAGGTCGTTCTCGGCGCCCCCGCCGCGGTCGCCGACAGCGACTGTGCCCGGCCCCCCACGGTCGAGGTCGCCAACGGCGGCCTCGTCGGCGTCATCGACCCGTCAATCGGTCAAGGAATCGCGGAACCGCCTTCGCCCTACTACCTGTACGGCTACTCCGGTCAGCGCTGGCATGTCTACGACGTCGGCACCCGCATCCTGGGCTGCCAGGACACCAGCGCCAACATCAATACCTGGATCGGCAATCTCATGCTCGACGGCGGCAAGGTCATCGTCGCAGCCCACAACGGCCTCTACTACGGGGTGATAACCGGCGGCATCGGTGACCGGCTCGACGAGCTCGTTCGGCAGGGCTCCATGGCCAGCTTCGACGGATTCGCCGTGCCCTTCCTGCCGATCGCCCTGCTCCTGGTCGGCATCGCCGTGTTCCGGTACGTCTTCTCCGGAAAGAACGCCGGCGCGGCGAAGAGCGGAGTCCGCGTCCTGGCAGGACTCGGGCTCATCGCCGCGACCGCGCTGTCCCCGCTGACCTACAGCTACCTCTTCGACGACCTGATCCTGAGTTCCGCCCACGACGTCCAGGCCAAGATGCAGAAACAGATGTACGGGGAGGGCATGCCGCAGCGCGACACACCCCCGACCAAAATGCACACCTACGTCGTGTACGAGAACTGGGTACGCGGCGAATTCGGCGACCCGCACACCATCCTCGCCGCAAATCTCGGCCCTCGGCTACTGGCAGACCAAGCGTGCAACTGGACCGAGCTGCACCACACCGGCTGCGATCCCAACGCGAAGCGAGAAGACTTCAAGAAGGTCGCCGAGGAAGTCAAAGCGAAAGGCAACTACGCGGCCTTCACCGGTGAATCCGGGCGACCAGGCAGTGGTCTCGCCGCGCTGTACGAAGGCGTGGTCATGGGGCTGTTCCCGCTGATCTGCAAGGCCGCAGTCCTGATCGGCCAATTGCTGATGCGTGCCCTGGTCCTCTTCGGACCGATCGTCGGCATGTTGTGCTTCCTGCCCGAGGTCGGTCGCCGCGTCGGCCGCACCATCGGCACCGTGCTGGTGCTGAGCATCGCGCTCAGCGCCGTAGCGGAACTCCACACCTTCATGGAGATCAAGGTCATCGAGAGCAACATGGCCTTCGGGTTCCAGCTGATCGTGATGACCCTGCTGACGATGTTGGTCTGGGGCGTGACCCGCCCGGTGAAGCGGCTGCGCCAGATGGTCACCGCCGCACTGCACCTGACGCCCGGCGGGAGCCCGCTGGCGCATTCGCTCACGAAGGCCGCGCAAACCTGGCACCAGCAACGATGGATGCGTCGCCTCTACAAGGGCAACAAAAAGCGCCACTTCGACCGGGAATGGTGGCTCGGCCCCGAACCCGGCTACCCCAGCTGGCCGCACGAGGAAACAGGCCCCGCACCGATCCGTGCCGAAGCCTCGAGGGCTTCCGGATTCGACGCCACACGACCAGGCATCCGCGGCAACGTCGTGCACGGCCTCGCGGCCGGCCGGACAAACGGTGACCCCGGTGCCACCGGCAACAACCGACCGGGCGGCACACCACCGCGCGAGCCCGGCGGTGGCGGTGCGGGAACCGCGGCGCGCGGCCCAATCCGCGTACCCGAGGCGGTTCGCGTGGATCGAGAACATCCGGACCGTCCCGACCAGGATCCGGGGCAGCGGCCTGGGATCCAGGGCACCCCGTCCCGGCGGGAGCTGCCAGCTGGGACCGGTCGCTCCGAGGCGACGACTTCCGAGGCCAGCGACGGCATCCTCGGCGACGGCGCAGGCGAGGACGAC
>NZ_JBHYJW010000024.1:102273-111208 GCF_042741125.1 Amycolatopsis sp. NPDC058986
CCCGGCGGGAGCTGCCAGCTGGGACCGGTCGCTCCGAGGCGACGACTTCCGAGGCCAGCGACGGCATCCTCGGCGACGGCGCAGGCGAGGACGACATCGTGATCCCCTCGAAGGTCCACGACAAGGACATCGGGACCGAGCAACGGAAGAAGCTTCCACCGGAGGCGCCCTCACGCAACGAGGACGGCACCACGGTGTTCCGGGTCTACCGCCCGGCCAGCGACCGGGTCGAGGACGTCGACGACGCACCCGGTACGTCGTCCAGGCACCAGGGTTCCCGGCCGGAAGCACGCGATGACCATCCGCGCGGCGACATGAACCCCGAAGGGAACTCCGATGCCGATCCGAACTGAGCGCGGCCGCTCCGCCGCCGTACGCCAGACCGTGGGTGTCATGTGGCGCTCACCGCGGAACCTGCTGGTGGCCATCGTGATCGCTGGCGCTGTCATCGGCGGCATCGCGCTGGCAGGCACCGCACTACGCGACGCGACGTCGCACCCGGCTGCCGACCAGGACGCGCCGAGGTCGATGACGCCCTCCTCCAGCTCTCCGGTGCTGGCGCCGATTGCGCCGACGCCACCCACGACGACGAGCAGCCCAACTGGGATACCTTCGGCAACGTCGACAACACCGGCCGTGCCGCAGACCGCGCCGCCGTCGGCCGCCACATTGCCGAACATGGCGATCACTGCGGGCGCGCTCGGGTTCGTCCGCAGCTGGGCCCGCCCGCCTGCCGGAACCTCCGCAGCCACGTGGAAAGGCGGCGTACTGCCGTTCGTGATGCCCGAGGCCACCGCCGCGCTCGACTCGATCACGCCGGACAACATCCCGGTTACCCGGATCACCGGTGACCCGGTTGTGGTGTCCGCCAACGACAGCGTCGCCCAGGCCAAGGTCCCGACCGACGCCGGGGACATCATGCTGACGTTGGTGCGTACCGAGCAGCGCTGGCTGGTTCGCACCTGGGACCTGGCAGGCCGCTGATGAGATTCCTCATCGCGGTGGTCGCGGTCGCCGTGGTCGTGGCAGGCGTGGTCATTGTCGGGACCTTCAGCTCCTCGACCCCGGTGGCGATGGCGGCCGGGACATGCCAGGCCAGCCTCGGAGACTGGAAGACCGACGGCGCCGCTGGCCAGGGCGCGGCCGACGCCGCGAAACTCGGCGACGAGTCACGGCAGATCGTGGGAGCGATCATCGACATCGGGAAACAGCGCAATCTGCCGCCCCGCGCCTGGCAGGTCGCGATCCAGGCCGGAATGACCGAATCGGGCCTGCGCAACCTCAAGTACGGCGATCGCGATTCGCTGGGCATCTTCCAGATGCGCCCGTCGATGAACTGGGGCTCGGCCGACGAGGTCACCAACGTCCAGTACGCGATCAACAAGTTCTACACCGTGCTGCTCACGGTGCCGGGCTGGGACCAGATTCGTCCGGGCGATGCCGCGCAGGCTGTCGAACGATCCGGCTTTCCCGACCGCTACCACAAGTGGGAACCGATGGCGGCCTGGCTGATCTCGCAGGCGGGCGTCGAAGATCCGACCGGCTGCGCAGGAGGAGCGGCCGGGGCGAGCCAGGCCGCGCAGACGGCGATCGACGCGGCGATGTCGAAGCTGGGTAGCCGGTACGTCTGGGGCGCGGCAGGGGAGAACGACACGTTCGACTGCTCCGGGCTGATGCTGTGGGCGTACCGGAAGGCCGGCATCACGCTGCCGCGAGTCGCCGACGCCCAGTACCGTGCCGGCGCGCACTACCCGGTCGAGCAAGCCCAGCCCGGCGACCTGGTGTTCTGGGCCGACGCGACGGGTGATCCGGCCGCGATCCATCACGTGGGCATGTATCTGGGTGACAATAAGGTCGTCCATGCCCCGGACGTCGGCGATGTGGTCAAGGTCAGCGCGGTGTGGCAGCACGAGCTGGTCCGGACCGTCACCCGGCCGGGGGTGTCGTCGTGACGATGAGGATCACGTTTGCCGGAGCCGGAGCCGGAGCACACGGTCACCGGGGCGGACTGGACAACCCAGCGGCCTCCGGTGCTCTCGCCTGTCCCGGTGACCACCGCGCTCCGGTTGCACGGGCAGCTCGAGCTGATCGGCCAGCGGGTCGTTGTCGGCGATCCCCGTTCGGGCGCCTGGGTCTACGACCAGCGCGCCGCGACGAAGGTGCATGCCCGCGACGGCCAGAAGATGGTCGGCGTGGTGGCCGAGGTCGACTGGTACCGGCAGCAGCGCGACCCGGCCTATCCCGTCGTCCCGTTCAGCGTTCCGGCGGACCGGGTGTGGTTCGAGCTGACCGACATGGTCGATCCGGATGCGGCGCCAGCCCCGCTGGACCAATCCGACCTGCTGCCGGGCTACCGGTCGGTCAGCCTGGTCAGCGATCCGACGATGCCACCGGTGCGCTGGCCTCGCCGCGCCGACGGCGAACGCGCGGTGACCGGGGCCCGGTGCTGGCTCGTCATGGAGAGCGGTGTGCACGGCGGTTTCCGCGCCGCGGGAGAGCCACGGCGGTCGGAAGTCCCGGCAGTCAATCTCTCGCGCGGGCTCGAAGGCCTCAACCAGCCGGTCATCGGCACGATCATCCCGCTGTACCGCGAGATGGACTGGTATCGCTGGCAGGACACCGGGGACCTCCCGAGACAGCGTTTCGACGCGGAAAGCCAGCTGGTGTATCTGGAGTAGACCTCGAAGGAGAGCAGGAGACATGACCAGCCCCGACATCGTTCAGCATCACCCGTCACCTGCTCGCCCCGCATCGGCGACACCGGTCGCCGACTACCTCAACCACCAGCGCAGGCCGGGAACCAGCCCGGACGCCGGCTACGTCGTCCTGCCACGCGGCGTCCTTGAACGGCTGCCGTTGCCGCTGCAGCAACGTGTCGCCCAGGTCCTGGCCGAGGTGCACCAGGCCATGCCGCCCACCTGGACCCCGGCCTACCGGGTCACCCCGTCGAGGTGGGCGAAGGTCGGCGACCTCGAGGAGCACGAGCTGACCGAGATCGGGGTGAGCAGCGAACTGTCCTCCGACGGTGACCTCGTCTACCGCGCGCCGGACGGCAGCGTGCTGGCCGCCGAGGATCTTGAGAAGTTCGTGCTGGTCAGCGCCGCAGATCCGCTCCAGCGGGGCGTGTCCTTCCGCTGACCTGACCTCCGCGAGGGGCGCTGGGCCGCGGCGGCTCGGCGCCCCTCGTCGTGTCCGCACCAGAAAAGACCAAATAACCTCTACACAAATACACTAATTAGTGTGTTAGTATGGAGGTGTACGGGGAGCTGGCCGACGGGCCAGCGTCCGCTGCCGGAGGCGACGGCCGACCGGCAGCCCTTCCGGGGAGACGCGTTCTCCATCCGGAGCCAGCCCCGCGAGGACTTCCGGGTCCACGCGAGGAACTGGCGGAGTCCAGCCACGGACCCCGGAAGGCCAGGGACATCACCCGGAACCCGCACCCACGAACCCGGAGGGAGGAACACCCCATGTCACAGCTGAACGAGTTCATGTTCGAGGCCCTGGCCTGCGGGGACGGGCGTCAGGACGAGAACTGGCGTCGCGACGCCGCGTGCGGCGACATGGAGCCCGAACGATTCTTCCCGTTCGAGAGCCAGGCCGCGGAGATCAGGGCGGCCAAGGCGGTGTGCGCCAGGTGCCCGGTCAAGGACTTCTGCCTCGACGAGGCCCTCGCCAACGGCCTGGACTACGGAATCTGGGGCGGAACGACCCCGCGCGAGCGGCGCGACCTCCGCGCCCGGCGCCTCATGGGGCGGGCGAGCTGAATTGGCCGCCAGCTCGCCCGCCCTCCCCGCACCACCTACGCCGAAAAACCCGCCGCTGTAAGGGAGAAGGCCATGCCCGCACTCGCTTCCTCGCTGCTAACACTCCACAGCGGACACAGCGGCGGCGGGCATGGCCTCGACGCGCTGCTTGGCTCCCTGGCCCGTGGATTCGTCGCGAGCCTCGGCTGGCAAGCCGGCAAGACCTTCGGACAGTTCCTGGGCGCCTGGCTCGTCGTCCTGGTCCTCGTGGCCGTCGCGGTGTGGCTGCTGCGCGCTCTGCGCAAGAAACGCCGCTGACCAGCGTCCGAACCATCCCGCTCGATCTGACATCCCCGTCCCACAGAAGAGGAAGCGCCATGTTCAAATCGAAGGTCGTCCACCTCAACGAAGCCAGCACATCGCCGGTCGACCCGGTTGCACGTGAACTCAAGCAACTGCTGAACGCCAAACCGATCTCCGTATCCAGTCCGGCGGAACAAATCCCGTGGCTACTGCGATACGCCGACGCACTTACACGGGCCAGTCTGACGGATCAGGCGGAGGTGGCGCGCGCGGCGGCCACCGAGCTGGCCAAGGACGTCGTCATCCAGGTTCTCGGACACGAACCGACCGTGGAGAACACCAGGAGCCGGACATGTCCCGAGCGCTGACCACCGCGGTGGCCGCGGCTGCGGTCGCCGCGACGAGCGGATGGATCACCACCGGGCGACGGCTACGCCACTGCCGACACGAGCTGACTCGCTCGACCACCCGGCTGCAGGAGTCGCTGACCGATCCCGTCACCGGCCTGCTGACCCGCGCGGGCTGGGACAACGCCGCCCCGGCCCATGTCGCGCAGGCCAACGCAGCGATCCTGCTCGACTTCGACCGGTTCAAGCACGTCAACGACCAGTTCGGACACCTCGCGGGCGACGCGGTCCTTCGCGTGCTCGCCCAGCGACTGCGCAAGGCCTTCGACCCCGATGGGCTACTGGCCCGATTCGGCGGCGACGAGTTCGTCTACCTCGGTGCCCTCGACCACCGAGGAATCGGCGAGCGGATGGAGCACCTGTTCAGAAAGGTGACGGCCCCGATCACCGTGCCCGAGGTGCCCACCGAACTGCGGCTCAGCGTTTCGATCGGGCTGGCCTGGCTCAGCGACATGCCGATCTGGGACACCCCCGGACCCCAGCAGAACTGGCGGGAGGCGCTGCTCCGGGAGGCATGCCACGCCGCCGACATCAGCATGTACCAGGCGAAGGAGAACGGCGGCGGCTGGCGGATCCACGATCCCCAGCAAGACCCACGACGTCCCGCCGCGACGATCCTGCCCAGCCCGCGCCGCGTCCGCGACTACGGCCTGGCCGCGCTCGCAGAGCCCAGCCAGGTGACCTCGGCGAATCGGGCCACGGCAATCCCGCAACGAGGAGGACTCCGATGATCCGGCTCTGGCCATGGCGACGCCATCGTCAGCCCGCACCCGTACTTCGTACCGAGGAGGACCGGCCGGCCAAGCTCCTTCGCTACGGCCCGTACTCCGAGGTGAGCGTCTATGACGGCGCCCGCGGCCACGGCGACGTCGGGCTGTTTGTCGCGGGCCGCGCGTTCGCCGATCAGGAGGAGGCGAAGCGCTGCCAGGCTGCGTGGCAACGGCACGCGCCGGCGCTGACCGCGACTCTCCGCCACGATTCCCGTAGTTCTCGTGAGCCGCCCTACGAGGGCTCCTACCTCGACAACGAGGACCGCTGGTGCTTCGGGCAACCGGCTGAGGTAACCGCCCTGATGGCTACGATCGCCGAGGAAGCCGCCGCGGAACAGGCCCGCCAGGCCGCCGAGGCACGAAGGATCGACGAAGCGGCACGCGCGAGGCAGGCCGCCTGGGAAGCCCGGCAGCCCAAGGAGAACCTGGCCACCGCTGCCGACGACCGCTACGTCGACCTGACAGAGGGAGCGGAAGAACAGCTCCGGGACCTCATCGATTCCCAGCGCAAGCGACTCGCGACGATTACCGCCGCTGCCGGGCGGACGACCAGGATGGACCCGAACGCCGCCCGGTACTGACTTGGTGTCCCCCTGCGAAGGCAAGGACCAGGTCAGAAGGTTCGGCCAGGACGCAATTCCGACCGGGCTCGATGCTCCAGAACATAGAGAAGTCCGCTGTTCACATCGTACTAAGAAAAGGAAGCAAAAAGATGGCGCACGCGGTATCGGACAAGTGGAAGAATGTGTCACCGGAGGAGCGCCACGCCGCGTTTCGGGCGCACCATTGTGAGGGAAAGCCGTACCCGTCGCAGGTGGGCGTCGATGCGGATCCGGAGGAGCTACACGACCAGGACGGGGACAGTGGTGCCCGATAAGCACGAAAACCCGTTGCGCTAGCTCACTTTCACGACACGAAAGTGTGACCAGGAAAATCTACTGAAGGGAAAGTCGCATGGGAAAGAACAGCAACACCCAGCGCGAGGCGGGCGTGCCCGTCACCGAGGCTGCCAAGGGTGGGCCGATCGCGGAGAAGGTCTACCAGGGCGTGAAGAAGGAGCTGGGTAAGAAGTCGGGCAAGTAGCGACGCGAGACGTTCCGCTGCAGTCGCTATACCAGGCTTGCTGGCCTCGATCGGAAGTTGATCGGGGCCAGCATATTTATTCCGCGAGGAGGCCGTTCTTGGCGGCGTAGGTGGCTAGCTCCGTTCGGTTCCGGACACCGACCTTGTGGAGGATCGACTGGACGTGATTGTCGACCGTGCGAGGGGAAAGCACGAGTTTCTCCGCGATCTGTCGGGTCGTGTCGCCCTCGACGACCATCCGCAGGACCTCGTTCTCCCGTTCGGTCAACGTTGTGATCCTCGGTGCGACCGCTGGTGGCGTGTTGTCCACCTCGCCAGATTTCACGTCGTGCGGCGGCCGGGTGACTGGGCTGCCGGTCACGATCTTCTCCACTGCGGCGGCGAGGTCCGCAGCGGCGGCCGTCTTGGCGACGTGCCCGGCCGCACCGGAGCGCCGGACGTCGGCGAGCTCGGCTTCATCACTGGTCGTGGTGAGCATCAGGATCTTCGTGGCCGGAAGCGCCCGGAGAATGTCTCGCGAGGCCTCGACCCCCGAGGTGCGGCCCAGGTGCAGATCCAGGACGACGATCGTCGGTCGTATCCGTTGTGCGGTCTGGATCGCTTCGTCCACCTCCGAGGCCTCGGCCTCCACGTCGAAGCCGTGATCGGCCAGTCGCGCAGCGAGGGCGGAACGCCACAGCGGATGGTCGTCGACGACCATCACCGAGATCCGCGCCCGGTCATCTCGACTCATGCACCCTCCGAGTTCCGAGGCCCCCACCGCCGCATCTAACGACCAACCGGCTCTAACGGTGCCAGGGCCGGGCCTGCGGCGCCGAGTCCACGCAGGTCACGGACGGGGGATCTTGGCCCGCGCAGGCGACTCACACGGAGATCGTGGGGAGTGTTGGGAACCATCCTTTGTGGTCTGGGAGTCACACTAGGTGCTATGTCAGCGACGTACCGGAAGGTGTTCGGCCACGCCGAGTTCCGAACACTCTTCATGTCCATGGTGGTCTCCGTGGCCGGAGACCAGTTCGCGCGTGTCGCGCTGTCGCTGCTCGTCTACGACCGGACCAAGTCGGCGGGCTGGACGGCCGGAACCTACGCGCTGACCTACCTTCCGTCGATCCTGGCCGGGCCGCTGCTGTCCGGCCTGGCCGACCGATGGCCCCGGCGGCGGGTGATGGTGAGTGCCGACCTCCTGCGCGCGGTCCTGGTGACCGTGATGGCAATTCCCGGCCTGCCGCTGCTGGTGGTCGCCGGCCTGCTCGTGCTGGTACAGGCCGCCGGGGCCCCAGGCAACGCCGCCCGCGCGGCCACCGCAGCCGCCGTATTGCCTGAGCGGGACGAGTACGTGCTGGGAAAGGGCGTGCTGGACATGGTCGTCCAGCTGGCCCAGGTCATCGGCTTCGCATCCGGTGGAGCTCTGGTGGCCGGGCTCGGGTCGGGCCAGGCACTGATCGCCGACGCGATCACCTTCGTGATCTCCGCCGTGCTGGTTCGGTTCGGCGTACGGTCGCGTCCGACGCCGAGCGTTCCGGACGAGAACGCACCGGGAACCCGGCTGGGTCGCTGGTGGCGGGACCTGGCGGAAGGGACGCGGCTGGTCGCACGTGCATCGAAGCTGCGCTCCCTGGTCGCCCTGGCCTGCGTGGCCGGGTTCTACATCACCGTTGAAGGGCTCGCGGCACCCTACGCGGCAGAGATCGGCGAATCGGCCCAGGCGGTCGGGCTGCTGCTGGCCGCTAGCCCGGCCGGGACGATCCTCGGGATGCTGCTCGTCGGGCGGCTATCGAACCCGATGAGGCTGCGCCTGCTCGCCCCGCTGGCGACGTGCGCCTGCCTGCCGCTCCTGGCGTGCGCGTTCCGACCCGGCCTGGTCGTGACCGTGAGCCTCTGGGCGCTCTCGGGCGTCGCGTCGGCGTATCACCTGCCGACTTCGGCGGAGTTCACCCTCTCCGTACCCGACCATCAGCGGGCGCAGGCCTTCGGTCTGGCCGTGACGGCCATGACCACCAGCCAGGGAGGAGGGATCGCGCTGGCCGGGCTGGCGGCGACGTGGGCCAACGCGTCGACGGTCGTCGCGGTCTCCGGCGCGCTGGGCGTGCTGGCGGCTGGCGTGGCGGGCCGAGCATGGAATCGGGCCCGCCGTGCCGAACTACAGGCCGCGTCGTGACCACCTCGTCGAGGTCAGCGCTGGCTCCACTCGTTGCCACGATGGGTCGACCACTCGTTGCCACGGAAGCCGCAGGACCACTCGTTGCCACGCAGATTCCACTCGTTGCCGCGGCGGGAGTTGCGGGACCAGTCGTTGCCGTGCGCGATCAGCATGATGTGCCTTCCTGGTGGGGATCTCGTGGATCTCGATGGGTGCTCGGGTCGTGCTATCGACAGACGGTGATCGGACAGTTACCGTTGAGTGTTGCGGTTACCGGCTCGGGGAGGGGACGGGATACAGGGTGAAGGATTTTCGTCGCGGATTAATAGCTGGCAGATGGCAGTTGTGGTCACTGCCGCGGTCCGCGCTGCACCTGGTACTGCTCGTCAACGCCGTAGCGCTGGCGATCACCGTATTTTCGTCACTGTCTGTATCGGTGTCCCGGACCGAGCTGATCTATTTCATCATCCTCACCGTCGGCGCGATCGT
>NZ_JBHYJW010000024.1:111305-128321 GCF_042741125.1 Amycolatopsis sp. NPDC058986
GCCGTAGCGCTGGCGATCACCGTATTTTCGTCACTGTCTGTATCGGTGTCCCGGACCGAGCTGATCTATTTCATCATCCTCACCGTCGGCGCGATCCTGCATCTCGAAACCGCGCGGACTATCGAGCGGCGACGAGAGCAAGGCCCGAAGCGAGCGCCCTACACGAACCTGAAGTCGCTGTGGGTCCTCGCTGCCCTCCTGCTGGTCCCCCTTCCGCTGGTCATCGCGCTCACCGTGGTCTCGTACCTCTACTGCTGGGTTCGCGTCTACGGCCCCTCGATCGCCTATCGCAAGGTCTACTCGGCCTCGACGTTCATCGTGGCCTCAGCGGCTGCCTCCGCCGTCCTGCACAGCGCCGGCCTCGCGGCCACCCCCCGGCTGCCGCACACCCCCTGGGCGCTGCTGATCATCGTCGCGGCGACGGGGACATGGTGGCTGACCAACTACGCCCTTGTCGTCGGCGCGATCATGCTCTCCTCCGACGAACCGATCACCGCCCGCGAGGCGCTGGGACACCCGGCCGACCAGCTGGTGGTCACCGCGGCGCTCGGCTTGGGAGTGGTCATGGCCGTCCTGCTCGTCCACGAGCCGTGGGCACTGCCCGCCCCGCTGATCGCCACGATCGCCGTCCACCGGGACCTGCTCCTGCCGCAATACGAACGCCGAGCTCGCACCGACGACAAAACCGGCCTGGCAACCCCAGTGCACTGGACAGCAGTGGTCGACGCCGAGCTGCGGCGGGCGGCTATCACCCGCACCAGCGTCGGCGTGCTGTTCATCGACCTGGACGACTTCAAGAGCGTCAACGACACCTTCGGACATCCGGCCGGGGACCAGGCGATCAAGGCCGTGGCTCGCGCAGTACAGGCGGAAGTGCGCTCCCGGGACCTGGTGTGCCGCTGGGGCGGCGACGAGCTGGCTGTGATGCTGCCCAGCATCGGACACGACCAGCTCCTGGCCGTGGCGAACCGCATTCACGCCCAGCTCGCCCGTACACCGGTGACGATGACGGAGACCAAGACCGGCACGCCTCACACGCTGGCCGGCGTCGCCCTTTCGATGGGCGTGGCCAGCTACCCCGACGACGGCGCGAGCGCGGACCAGCTGATCCTCGCGGCCGATCGCGCGCTGCTCGAAGCCAAGGAGGCGGGCCGGAATCAGATCCGTACCGCGATGCCGCCCGGCCACAGCACCGTGGTGGAGGTGGTGTCGGCGGCCCCGAGGCGGCGACGGCAGCCCCGCCTTCCCAGCTAGAGCAACCACGCCAGCACCGGGAGTACAAAGAGGTCGAACCGGCGGTCTGGCGGCGCCCGCCTGCGGTCAGCGGTGGTTCCTCGGTCTTAACCACGTGACTTCGCCTGTCCGCCTTTCTGCCTGAGTTGCCCAGCGGGGTAGATCGGCCACAGAGGACGTTGTCAGGTGCAAGGAACGCGTTACCAAAGATCAACATTCGGCTAGGGGATTCTCCCTGCTTGGTCCCTCTATCGGCGTAGGTAGATGTACGCCTCGTGCCCGAACTCGCTCTCTTAAGCCCTGGTGAGACGCAGTATTGGAGCAAGAGGTCCGCTTACGCGGGCAGTACGACCAGGGGAGGAGCGGTGCGGTGGCGTGGCTGAGCTTGACGAACGAGTTCCCGGGCAGTGACGAATCGGCGCGGGAGGGGCGGATCCCGGCGGCGAATGTCCCGGACGGCCTTCCGACGGTGCTGTGGACCCGGATAGGCACCGAACAACAGGAGCAGGCGCTCGACCGGGAGACTCTGGCCGATCTCATTCGGGAAGGGATCGAGGAGTCCCTGCGTCGGCGACGGTCCGCGGCGCAGACCACGTGGTTCGACGCGGCGACCGCGGCCGACCTGCTGCTGCAGCACGTCCAGAACCTGACCTCCGGCGAAGCCGAGTAGACCATCCCCGGCGCACCCGGCACGCGCGTCAAGCACTCGAACTCCGACGCCAGTCGGCGCCTGCGTCCGCATCCTCTATCGGGAGTCACCGGGGCCCACGTGAGCGCGGGGAATGCTGCCGCGCCCGGCGCGGACAGTAAATAACTAGTACACTTATTAGTGTATTAATGCGTCACAGAACGTGCCCGGGTCACGAGCTTGGAGGGAGCGCCATGACCGAGAAACCCCAGGACGCTGCACAGCGGCATCGAAGCAGCCGTCTAGTCACGCTCGCGGACGTCGCCAGCGAGATCCTCGCCGAACACGGCGGGCTCGACACACTGCTCGACCTCGCCGACGAGATCGCGAGCGGCCCCGAGCCGGGCATGCTCACCATCCAGCTGCGGGACGGCCGACAGTTCTGCCTGCAAATCACCGAAACGACCTTCCCCGGCGGGGACGCATCCTGGACGCAGCTCGGCCCCGCCAACTTCCTGTGTTCCGGCTGCCGGTCGATCTTCTCCGCTCCGGAGTCGCATCCCGGCTGCCCCTGAACAAAACCGGCACGACGAGACGGAGGTGAGCGGCGTGGCTCTCAACGGCGCTGCGACCGACCGGGCCGACCTGCAGAGGTACGACAACCTGGTGGCCAAGCTCTACGGCGACGAGGACATACCTCCAGCCACCCGCGAACTCGCCCTCGCGCTCGCATGGGCACGGTTCCGCGATCCCGAACGCCACGCGCGCGAGTGGTCGAGAAGCGCCAGGGTGGCGTGTCTGCTCGGATACGACGAGCTCGGGCTCCGCCGTGACATCAAGCTGTTCGCACAGGACGCCCCGCGCTACGAGCCGCCGCGGTCGGCCTGGGACCCCGGTCCCTGCGTCGGCCCTCGTCTCCGCCCCTACAGGCCCCGCCGCGTCGACGTCGCCTCGTTGCCGGAGAAGGAACGGAATCGGACAGTGTGCGGCGCCCGGGGGCGGATCAAGGTAGAAGAGCCGGATGTGCGAACCGGCCAGATCCGAGCGGTGCACTGGTTCTGCTCACGCCATCGCGCGGAGGCCGCGCGTGTCCGCGAACAGGTGGAAACCGCCGGGGACGTGCCCGAGCCCGTGCCGAACACCGGTGGCTACCTGCCTCGATACTTCAACGAGGAGTGGCTGAGGCGGGCATACGCGTGGGCACGTCCGCACTGGGTGCCCCCGCGCCACGGCCTGTGCGTCGACGACTGGCCCACCGCCTCCACCCCTGTCACGCCCCGCCGACCCCGTCTTTACGTCGTCGGCGGCCCCGGTGAACCCACGGGGACGTGACGTAGCGACCAGGAGTTCCCTTCCGCATCGAGCGGACCGAGCACGCGTAGACAAATACACGTATTAGTGTGTTAACCTGCTGATGTGCGGAATCCGGCGACCTCGCCGGGCAAGAGACCAAGGCGAACCTGTCGACAGACAGAGGACCCGATCACATCAAAACCCGGCCGAGGAAAGGAAAACTGCCATGGCGAACGGTACGTTCGAGCTCGATCGGATCGACGGTGGCAAGCTCAAGCTGGAGTTCGGCGATCTTGTCTTCGCGCTCCAGGGCGGCCGGTGGCTGATCCGGCTCCTGCGCACCGATTGGTCTGGCACCGTGGCCGAGCCCAGCGTCCGGGTCGAGGCCCAGAGCGAGCGCGACGGCCACCGGTTCAGGTTCTGGGCGAACTACGACTACGACTCGAAACCGGACAACGACGGCGCCGTGTGGGGCTTCCGATTCCGCTCCGGAGCCATCACCTCCGACATGGTCCCCCACACCGAACCGCGCCCGCTACACGGCAGCTGGGACCTGCACGAGGTGCTCCGCAACGGTGAGGCCGAGTTCCACCGGCGCCTCCCCGGCGGCTGGCCCCCGGCCGACCTCACGCCGAGCGAGAAGTCGGGAATGCGCTTCGGCGGCCGGGTCCTGATGTCGGAGAAATTCCGCGAAGACACCAACTACCGGACGGTGTTCGTGACCGACGAGTCCTGGCGTGGCGTCGAATGGACAGTGGCGTGCACGTGCTGCGGTGACGAAGTCGCACCGATCGACACGAACACCGGCAAACCCCTCACCTTCGACGGAGACCGCTTCTGCCTGCGCTGCTGGATCGAGTGGACCGCGGAAGCGGACGGCGTCGATCCCACCAGCGTGACGCGTCCGGAGACGACGCCGCGGTATGTGCTGCTGCACGCCGGCACCGGCTCCGCTCCATGGCTCGAGATCGTCGACGTCGATCCCGCCAAACCCCTCCGCTCCGCGCCATGCGGCGTCTACAACCTCGCCACCCAGGCCTGGACCTGCAGCAACGTCTCCCACGGCCAGAACGGCGTCTGCGGCGCCCGTACACCGGCAACGAACCCGGCCGACTGGACTCGCTGTTCGGGCTGCCGCGATCACCTCATCCTTACCTGAGCGAGCATCGTCATGATCTTCTATGCGGGTACAGCCGACGCGCCGTGGTTGCGTGATCCGCGCGCGGCGTGGTGCATTTCGCGAAACCAGATGCCGGTGGGCCCGGCACCGCGCGCCCGAGGTCCGTACCTGCTGGATTCCGGGGCGTTCGAGACGATCTCCGCGGATGGCGGCTGGTCGATCACGCCGGAGCGCTACATCGCGGAGATCGAGATGTGGTGCTTCTGGCCGGGGCGTCCGGACGCGGTCGGCCCGATGGACTGGCCGTGTGAAGATCAGATGCTGGTCCGCACGGGGCTGTCGGTGTTGGAGCACCAGAAGCGCTCGCTCGACAACTACGTCGCGCTGGCCGCGTTATGGTCCACATCGGACACTCTGGGGGACATCCCGTGTCTGATCATGCCGCCGCTGCAGGGCGACACGGTCGCAGCGTATCTGCGGATGATCGAGATGTACGGGGAGCGGGGGCTGGATCTGGCGTCGGTGCCGCGGGTCGGGCTGGGCAGTGTGTGCCGGCGGTCGTCGACGCTGGAGATCGTGGACATCGTCAAGGCGATCGTGGATGCGGTGCCGGGCATCAGGATTCATACGTTCGGGATGGCGGTCCCGGCGATCGAGCGGGTGGGCCATCTGGTGGTCAGCGGGGACAGCGCCGCCTGGTCGGTGTCGGCTCGCTGGGGCGAACGGCTTCCGGGATGCTCCACGCACAAGAAGTGCGTGTCGTGCAAGGACTACGCGCTGGATTGGTACGAGCGGCTGCTGGCGAAGCACCCGAAGCTCTTGAAGCGTCCGGCGCCGATCGCGCCGCCGACCCCGGTGCAACCGGGCTGGTTCGAGCTCCCGGAGGCGGCGTGATGACGACGATGTGCGCACCCACCACCGCGGCGACGTCGCCGCGCCAGGCATTGCGGCCGCATGTACTGCAGTCTCGCGGGCTGGCGGCCGCGTCGACATACCTGGCCGGAGGCGGACGGGGCGTGGTGGTGTTGCCGTGCGGGGCGGGCAAAACGATGCTGGGCCGGTGGCTGGCCGAGCAGCTGTGCGCGGATCCGGTGGTGGTGTGCGTGCCGTCGCTGGCGTTGGTCCCGCAGACCGTGCTGGCCTACCGCTCCCTGGAGTCCTGGCCGCACTCCACGATGATCGCCTGCTCGGACCCGAGCAGCGGCCGCGCGATCGCCGTGGCAGATCTGGACGGGCTGCCGGAGTGGGCGTGCTCGGAGGTGACCGCGTCGACGGCCCCGGAGGCGATCGGCGCGTTCCTGCGGTCGAGGCGACCGGGCGCTCGGCTGATCGTGAGCACCTACCATTCCGCGCCGAAGGTCGCCGCCGCGCTGCGGCAGGCCGGGCTGGAGGCGGGTCTGCTGGTGTGCGACGAGGCGCACCATCTGGCCGGCCGTCCCCGCGCCGAGTTCCGCACGGTGCTGCAGGATCTGCCCGCGGCCCGCCGACTGTATCTGACCGCGACGCCGGTGGAAGCCGCAGCGTGGGAGCTGGACACCCCGGCGGGCGTGGAGGCGCCGCTTGCGCTGGACGACGAAGCGGTGTTCGGGCCAGTCCTGGCGCGCGGCAGCATCGCCGAGGCGATCGAACACGGTCTGCTGGTCGACTATGACGTCGAGGTCGTCACCGGCACCGGTTACCGCACGACAACTGCCGATACGACGGCGGCCCCGGGCGCGGTCCTGACCGCCGCGACCACGGGCGCGCACCGGATCCTCACCTTCCACACCCGCATCAACCGCGCGCGGGGCCTGGCCGAGGCACTGGACGGCGTGAAAGTGCCGGACGGGCGACGGATCCGCGCCGAGCACCTCGAGTCGCGGCACACGGCCCGCCAGCGCACGGCCGCGCTGACCCGGCTGGCCGACACCGACGAGGACACGGTGCAGGTGCTGGCCTCGGCGAACACGCTGAAGGAGGGCGTCGACGTCCCGAAGGTCGACACGGTGGTGCTGGCCGACCCGATGGCCTCAGCCGTATCGATCGTGCAGGCGGTGGGCCGGGCGATGCGCACCGCGCCGGGCAAGACGCGGGGACGGATCGTGCTGGCGGTCGACCTCGGCGACACCGCGTTGGACGAGGACACCGCGCTGGGCACGTCCAGCTGGCGCCACGTCTGGGTGGTGCTGCGCGCCCTGGCGGAGATGGACCCGCGCTTCGCGCACACGCTGCGCGCCACCGCCGGGATCGCCCCGGCCCGCCCCGGGCGTCGCCGCGCCCGCTCCGCACCGGGGCCCGGGTTGACGGTGACCTTGCCGCCGGGGTTCGACCCGCGTCGTTGGGCGCTGCGGGCCCTGGATCGGACCGGCGCGGGCTGGTGGCGCACCTTCGAGGTGGTGCGCCGGTGGGCCGAGCGGCACGGGCACGCCCACCCGAGTCCGAAGGTGCGATTCGAGGGCGTCCCCATCGGATCCTGGGTCGCGCGGCAGCGCACCCTGCACGTGCGCGGCCTGTTGAGCCCCGACCGGATCACTGCCTTGGAGAGCCTGCCGAACTGGGCCTGGTCGCGGCTCGACGTCGCCTGGTGGGACGCGGTCGCCCGATGGAGCGAGCACGTCACCGACTCCACGATCAGCCCGGCGACCCGCCGCGGCCTGGAACAGCTGGCCGCCATCCCCGTCCACTCGGGCGATCGTGGTGCGCGGCGGGGCTATCCGACCTTGGCCGAGTTCGCGGTCGACACCGTCCGCCGCCGCGCCGCGGGGACGCTGTCGGCCGCGATGGAACACGCCGCCGGACGCCTGCCGGCGTGGTCGTGGGATCTGCTGCCCGCCGCCGACCTGAGCCTGTTGATCGCGCTCGGGGACTACGCGGGCGAGCACGGCGACCTCAACATCCCCCGCGACCACCATGACGGCGACGGCCAGCCAGTGGGGCAGTGGTTGTTCGACGCGCGGCGCCGCCGCTTCGACGAGCGGCTCGCCCCGGCCTTCGAGCACGGGGTCGCCGCGCTGCACAAGCACTTCCCGGCGGCGACCCCGCTGCGCTGGGAGCCCGGCGAGATCGCCTGGCACCTGTCGTATCAGGCGCTGCTGCAGTTCGTCGCGCGCGAAGGCACCTGCCGGATCCCCGACGGCCACGTCGAGCGGATCGAGGACCACGAGCTCAACCTCTCCCGCTGGGCGATCGTGCAGCGCCGCGCCCGCCGCATCGGCCGGATGCCGAGCGAGCGCGCCGCGCTGCTGGAGGCCATCGAGGGTTGGCAGTGGGAGATCGACCTGCGGCGCAGCGACCGCCCGATCCTCACCGGCGTCGTGCACGGGCTCCGCGCCACCTACGTCAAGGGCTGCGGCTGCGAGCCGTGCATCGCCGCGAACCGCGCCTACAACTTCGAGCGGGTGCACGGACAAGAGACTGACCTCGTCGACGCCGGGAAGGCCCGGGCTCGGCTGCAGATCCTGCGCGGCCGCGGCGTCACCCAGGCCGCGATCGTGCGCGCGACCCGGATCCGCAAGGAAACCCTCCGCAAGATCGAACACGGGGAAGCGCGGCGGATCCTGCCCCGGACCGAGACCGCGATTCTCGCCCTGACCTACGAGATCGTGCGAAAGTTCGAGCTCCCCGACCAGTACGTCGACGCCGCGCCGACGTGGAAACTGCTGGACGACATGATCGCCCGCGGCTGGCCGAAGGCCTGGATCGCCCACGAGCTCGGCGCCGTCCGCGGCGCCCTGCAGCTGAGCCGCGATCGCGTGTCCCGAGTGAACGCCGAGGCCGTCGCAGAGCTGGACAAGAAGCTCGGCCGCCGCCACGCGCGAGCCTGCACCCAACGCCTCAGCGGACGGCTGCCAACCCTGGAGCAAATCCTCGCCAAGGAACAGGCGGCAGCGTCATGACCCGGTTCACGTCATTCGCCGCATACAGCGCGCTGGCCTTCGTGCTCGCACTCGGACTCACCATGCTCACCGAACTACTCAAACTCGACCCGAGCCCCGAGGAACCATGGGATCCACCAGTGGTGAGCCTTCCCGGCTGGGTTATCGAGAGCCGTAATCGAGACGCCGGGCCTCGCGAGGGCCTGCCCGGCTCCGAGAAGGTCGGCGTGTACGTCACGTGCATCCCCGCTGAGAACTACCGTCCGGACGACGATCCCGTGCCCGAAGTACCCACCCGGGAGATCACCGTGACCCGCGCTGAATACGAGGCAGCTCACCGCGGGCAGCCTTGCCCGGACGGATCCATCCACGAATAGTCCCTGGGAAGGGAGTGATCTACGTGTTCGGGATAACCATGAAAAGGGCTGATCGTCGCCAGTGGGCAGCCGCGTCCGACCTGCGCGCGCTGGGCGAATTGACGGCCCGCTGGCTGGAGGGCACCCTGGCTTCCCAACCTGGCTACGCGCCAGGTTACGGCCCCGACGACGAAACCCGCGAACTGATTCCCACCTTGGCGGCGGCCAATAGGGCGGGCTACCTCACCGACTGCTCACAACCCGGAATCCCCGCAGGCCCAGGGTACGACGGCGCGATCTGGGCCCAGCGCGCAGCCGTATCGGGTTGGCTCGACGTGGATCGTCTACCCGAACTCGCCGCCCAGGCAACCACAGCGGGTCTGCTGGTGGTCTCCCATACTCCGAAGAACAGCCGCTTCAACCGAAATGGTGGCGACGAATGGGTCGTCGTCACCACCCGCGATG
This sequence comes from Amycolatopsis sp. NPDC058986, assembly GCF_042741125.1. NCBI lineage: Bacteria > Bacillati > Actinomycetota > Actinomycetes > Pseudonocardiales > Pseudonocardiaceae > Amycolatopsis > Amycolatopsis sp. NPDC058986. The sequence continues at coordinate 120,255 of NZ_JBHYJW010000024.1, forward strand.
GCGAGGCCCGCACCGGATTCGGTGGCCGACTCTCATCCCGCGACGTCGCCTCCCGCTTCGACGTCTGCAGCCGAAAGGCGATCGACGCCGTGCGCGCGGCGGGACAGCTCAGCATCGTCGATCCAGCGTGGGGCCGAAACGACGTCCTGTGGCCCCTGCTCGAACGATGGATCCAGCTCCAACCGCGGAGTTGAACGCGCGGCCTGGATACGCGGGGCGACAGCCCAGTGACACGGCCTCCGGGTGTTTGACCAGGTCACGCGGGTGATCGCATCCTGGATGGCATGGCAGAACGGGCGCGGCGGTGGTCGGTGGAGCGGGAGAGCGACGCGACGGCGGCGATGCCGCGGGCGCGGTTCGGCGATCGGGAGTTCCTGGCCTCGGACATCAACCTGCACAAAGACTCCTGGCCGGCGCCGCTGCGGTGCTGGGGGTGCGAGACCAAGGTCTCCGCAGTGCGCAGCAGCGACAAGGAGACGAGCCGGAAGGCGGCGCACTTCCGACGGTTCCCACGGCAGCCGCACAGGCGGTCGTGCCTGTATGACGTGCATACGCAGGTAACGGCGATCGCGGAGACCAGCGAGGGAACCCTGATCCGGCGCAACAAGATCTGGTGTCAACGGTCAGATGGATCTCCCCGTAGGCGGCCAGTTGTTCTCCCCGCTGGCGGCCATTTAGGGCTCCCCGACGGTGGCCATATATTTCCCCGCCTGGGTGGTGGTTGTGTTAGCGCAACGGCATCACTCCTTGGCCGGAGGTGGCCTGGGCGAGCCGGTAGCTGTCACCTTGGGTGACCACGACGTGCGCGTGGTGCAGGAGCCGGTCGACTGTGGCGGTGGCAAGGGTTTTCGGCATGATCTCGTCGAATCCCGAGGGGTGAAGGTTCGAACTGACCGCCAGGGTGCGGCGTTCGTAGGCGGCGTCGACCAGGCGGTAGAAACCTTCGGCGGCGTCCGGGGAGACCGGCAGCAATCCGATGTCGTCGACGATGATCAGGTCGGTGCGGATCAGCCGGGTCATTGCGCGGGTGATCGAGTCGTCGACCCGGTGGCGGCGCACGAGTGCGCCGAGGTCTTCGATGGTGAACCAGGCGACGGTGAGCCCGGCCTCGATCGCGGCCTGGCCGAGCGCCTCGCAGAAGTGGCTCTTCCCGGTGCCGCTGGGTCCGCAGATGCAGAGGTTTTCCTTGTTCCGCACCCATTCCAGCGTCTTGAGCGCGTCCTGCGTCGGCCGCGGGATGGAGGATTTCTGCTCGTCCCAGTCGCCGAAGGTCTTCCCAGCGGGGAAGGCGGCGCGTTTGCGGCGGGTCCGCAGGTTCGCCGCGTCCCGCCCGGCGGCCTCCTCGGCCAGCAGGACCCGGACGACCTCGGCCGGGTCCCAGCGCTGCGCTTTCGCGGTCGGGACCAGGTCGGTCAGCGCGCGGCGCAGGTGCGGCAGCTTGAGGCGTTTGGTCAGGGCGATGGCCTCGGCCAGAGGGTCGCCGGTGGAGCCGGCGACTCGCAGTGGGGTCGACATCTAGAGAGTTTCGCTTTCATCGTCGGAAGAAACGGGAGCAGTCGGGAGGCCGAAGTTCGACCAGGCCGAGGTTCCCGGCTGCAGCGAGTGGTCCTCGCTGACCCGGGTCGGTTCGGTGGCGTCGCGGCCGCTGTTGTGGGTGAGGATGCGGATCAGGTCGTTGTCGGCGAACCGTCCGGCGATCGCCGCGATCCCGAGAGCCCGGTCGACCTCGGCCGCGGGGTGCAGCTTGGCGAGGGTGACCGCTTCGGCCATCTTCGGGCGGATCCGCCGGGTCCCGGCCGCGGCGGCCTCGGTCAGCCAGGCGGCCGCGCCGTCGCCGAGGGCCAGAAACGCGGTCTCCTCCGGCGAGGTCGGCCGCGGCGGCCGCTCGCCGTGGTGATCCGGGCGGGGCGGGTAGTGCTCGTCCTTGATCGACGGGTTCCCCGGGGCCGAGCGGGCATGCCGGGCGACCTCGGACGGGCCGGTCTCGCCGACCGTGGTGACGATCAGGTCGTCGCCCTGGAACCGAACCCAGACCCGGGTGTCGACCAGTTGGTGCGGCACCGAATACCGGACTCCTTCGACCGAGACGGTGCCGTCCCAGTTCACCCGCCGGGTGGTGCCGAACGCGACGGTGAACGGCGTCTTCACCACCGGATGCAGCCGGGTGCGTTCCTCTGCGAGCGCCTCGGCCGGCGGGCGTCGGGTTTCCCGGTGCGGGCGGGTGTTGACCTCGTCGCAGAACGCGCGGCAGGCCGCCTCGAGCTCGCCGAAGCTGCGGTATTCGCCGAGCAGGTTCGTCTCGGTCGGGACCAGGTCGGCCTTGGCGATCCGGACCGTCGCCTCCGACCCGCCCTTGGTCTGCGGGTCCGCGGGCATGCAGGTCCGGATGGTCAGGCCGTAGTGGCGGCCGACCTCGACGATGTCAGGGTTGCGGACCGCGATCGTGGCGACATGGTCGATCGACACGGTCTTCTCGTTGTCGGTCAACGCATAGGTCGGGACCCCGCCGATCCGGCGCAGCGTGGTGTCCAAACAGGACACCACCGTCGGCAAGGTCTTGTCCCAGACCGGGATCACCACCCGGAATCGCGACCAGGCCAGCCACGCGCACCACAGCTGCGTCTGCCTGCCGCCGATCTTCGGGCCATGGCCCCAGTCCCACTGCAGCCAGAGCCCGGGTTCGGCGATCCATGGCCGGAAGACTCGCCGCTGCCCGGCCCGCAGCCGGTTCTTGACCTGCGCCACCGCACGGCGGGTGGTGCGCTCCCCGCCGGCGAAGCCCATCGCGGTGATCCGCTTGTGCACCACATCGGCGCGGATCCTGCCGTTGGAGCGGACCACCAGCTCCTCGATCTTCGCCAGATACTCATCAATCGGCCGGGCCCGGTGCTCCCGTTCGACCGGGCTGTCCCCGGCAGCCCGCAACGCGACATACCGCGCCACCGTGTGGTGGTCGCACCCGGCCAGCGCCGCCGCTGCCCGGTAACTCCCCGTGAGGTCATACGCCTCGAGGATCTCCATGATCTCCCTGCTGGTCTTCACATCGCACGAGCCTTGCCGCACGACAAACTGGACACGTCACCGGGGAGATATCTGGCCGTCCACGGGGAACTCCCTGGCCACGAGCGGGGCGATAACTGGCCGCCTATGGGGATCTTTCACTGTCCGCCGACAATCTGGCGACTGGTAGCAGCCGAGACACTGCGTCAAGTCGCACCCCAGATGCGCGATGATCCGACGGCGCCACGGGGCGGGGACCGCCCAACCTACGCGCGCAAGACCACCGTGCTGCTCAACACCGCGGGGAAGGTCGCCAGGCTGATCGAGCAGTTCGCCGTCGACGGCGGCGACATCGCCGACGGCTTCGTCGCCCAATGCGGTCGCCAGCTGGTGAGCTGGCCCGCGTTCTTCTTCTGGCCGCACCAGGCGTGGCGCCTGGCGGAGCGGCTCGCGGCCGGGCCGCTGACGCATCCGGTGGCGGTGGCGATGCACGTGACGAACCTGGAGGAGTCGAAGTCGAAGAACTCGTGGCTGCTGAGCCAGCGGGTACCAGGGTCGTGGCTGGATCGTCCCGGCGAGGCCGACGACCGGGAGCGCCACGTGGTCATCCGCCATCGTGAACGGCGGCTGCTGGCCCCCTACGCCGGGCGCTGGGTGTTGGCCCTGGGGTTGTGGGAGCTGTGGGACTGGGGACCCCGGCCACGGACCGACATCCGCTTGTGGCTGGAATCGCCGCACCAGATCGTCGAGATCCCGCCACCGCCGACGCGGACCACCACGCGCTACACGCCGCGGTGACCCTGCTTTCGGCCTTCCCGGTATAGCGCGTTCCCGCTGCTGTCGTCGGGAAGCAGGCTAGAGGGCATCGATGGCGGCCAGGACCGCGGTGAAGGAGCCGAGGATGACCGGCTCGCCGATTCGGCCGAGGCGCCGGAATGTCCACTTGCGACCGTCGCGTCGTACCTCGTGTCCTTCGACGATCCAGTGCCCCGGGGCGATGCGTTGGTGTTCCAGCGCGTTGAGCAGCGCGCCGGTTTCGGTCTTGTATTCCTTCTCGGTCATGGTGGGCCTCGCTGGTTGTCGGTGCAGTGGTTCGGGAGACGCGGAGGCTGCGGTCGGCGCCCGAGCGGCTGCGGTGGTGCTCATGGCCACCGGTCGTCGTTCCGGCCGGTGCGCGCTCCTCGCTGGTTGCCGCTCAGGTTCGGCGGCGTGGGGCACGATGGTTCGCGACCAGGATCGGTCCCGGTTCTTCGAGGGTGAACCGGGCGGTGAAACCGCCGTCGTTGTCGTCGATCAGCCGTAGCCGGAAGGTCCACGAGCAGTCGCAGCAGAACGCCAGCGGCGCGTACTCGTCGCTCGTGGACACCCGGGGGAAGATCCGCTCGCAGCAGGGTGTCGGTACGTTGACCAGCTCGGGTTTCGACCAGCCGTCATCGCCTCGACGGCGGATCGGGTCGGTCCATCGCTCCACCACGGCGCCGGGGACCAGGCGGCCGAGATCCACCTCTTCGTCCGCTCGGATGAACGGCACGCGCTCGTCCCGGGCGTCACTCACCATCGTGGGCCTCCCGCCAGCGGGCGATCGCCGCGCAGACCTTGTCGACTCGGGCAGGGCCGAGCTGCGCGATCGTGGAGAGCTCGGAGTTCGCGGGGTCGGCCTCGTGCTTGGTGACCAGCTCGGCGAGCCGCTCCACGGTCTGGATGCCGTGCCGGGCCAGCGGCGTGGTCTGGTGGAACGTCAACCCGTAGCGGGCGGAGTGCAGGTCCGCGAGCGGCGTGGTGTCGGGCTGGTCGAGGTCGACCACGCCGTCGCCGTCCGATGGGAGCGGCACGGCGGGATCGCGGGGGTCGCCGTGCTCGGTCGTGGCGTACACGTGGTCGGCGAGCAGTTCCACGGCCTCGTCGAGGTAGGTTCGGTATCCGATCGGTTTCTGCTGCCCGGGGCAGACGACCTGCCACAGCATCGTCGGTCCGGGACGGACGAGGGTGTGCCCGGCGACGACCACCTCGCCGGCGGAGAGCCGTATGGGTTCCCAGTGCCGCCAGTTCGGCCGCGGTCGCGGATCGACGATCGTCGCGTTGGCGCGGGCTTCGAGGCCGAGGTCGGTGATCTCCCACCGGTGCCACACCTTCTTGCCTCGCTGCCGGTCCACGACCGGCAGCGCCCACCCGTTGCGCCGTAGCCGGGGCATGGCTCGGTTGTCGATCCGCTCGCGCGGAATGCGGTGCGTCTCGGGGTCGGCGGCCTCGAGGATGAGGTGTTGCAGCGAGGTCATCCGGAAACGCTCGGAGGCCATTTCTTTCTCCTGTGCTGGCTGCTGTATCGACTTTCATCGCTCCGGAAAAGCGAAGACTCTCGACGTGGGGAATGTCGGCGTAATCGAGATCAGGGCGATGCTCGGCAAGTCGCCGTAGTCTTCACGTCTCGGGCTGAACGTGGGCTTCGCGGGAGCCCGGCGCACGGCTGCCGGGCTCCCGCGTCTGGCCGCTACCGGCCGGACCAGATGAACACGGTCTGGGCCGATGCGTTCAAGAGGGGATTGGCTTCTTCGTAGTGCACTGTGTCGTCCTCGATCCGCACGTTGTGGCAGTAGGTCATATCGAGGTCGGATTCGTCGCCCTCGTCCGGCGGGTCGGGAACGTGGTGGGCTTCGGCGTACTGCTGCATGAGGTGCAACGCCGTGTCCGGCCGATCGGGACCGATGACGATGATCCGGTCGCGTTCGTCGCGAAAGACGTAGATCGTGCTGACAGCCATGATGTTCCTTCTCGTGGAGTGGAATTGTTTGTGGCGTAGGGAGAATCAGTTCGTGTGGTCGCCGTGGCCCTGGAGAATGGCGACGATGAGGTGCGAGCGATCCTGGGCGGCGCTGAGGGCGCGGAGCAGCATGTGCGGGCGGGACGAGCGGGCGAGCGTCGCGGTGATGAGTTCCAGCCGGAGATGGGCGTGAATCGCCCGCAGTTCGTCCTTGGTGAGCAGCTGGACGTGCGGGGTGATGGTCTCGACCAGGGACGTGGCGTCCTGTCGGAGCAGGTCGGCCAGCTCGTCGGCGACCTGATCGGTGACCCCGGCCTTCGGTCGGGTCGCGCTCGGTCGGACGGCGATGAGCAGTTCGGCGGCGATGCGGTGGTAGCAGACCTTCTCGCCATGGAGCCCGGCTACGCAGGTGCAGGAGTGCGGCGTGGTCACGTAGACACCGGCGCCGATGGACGAAGTTGCGGAGTAGACGTTCGTGGTGCCCAGAATGGGCTTGATTCCGCCGGTGAAGACCAGGCTCCGGGCCCGATAGACCTGGGCGAGCTTGTAGGTCTCGGCGGCATGGGCGAGCGCGCTGAGCTCGTCGAGGGTGAGCGGGTCGATGTCACCGCGATAGAGCCGCTTGACGGCGACGAACGAGTTCACGTTCTGACGGACGAAGTTCCGGGCGTCGCGCGGGTCATCGAAGAACCTGTTTTCGCGCACGGAAGTTCCCGCGGCGGTGGTACGCGTGTACGTGACGCGGAGGTAGTGGTCGTCGGTGTAGCTCATGATGTGCTCCCGGTCTCGGCGAGGGGCCTTCTCCCTCTTGGCGTATGTAGATCATACCTCCAAACATGTTGGCGTGTAAAGAAATTCGGTCCCTCGTCCCCCGAAACCTCATCGGCGCTGACCCCGGGCTCCGAAGGGTGGGAGTGGGCTATCGAGGTCCGCTCGTCCGCTGTCTCAGGTAGAAGTCGGAGTCGTGGGTGGCTGGCCAGCCGGTGGCGTCGCCGAGCACACGGTAGGTGTCTTCGCGGAAGGCCTCCGGGTGGGCGAGTACGAATTTCCAGCCGTCAGGGGTGGCCCAGTAGACGCGGCCGTCGTGCGCGATGCCGACCTGTGCGCTGTCGGTGAACTGCAGCTTCTTCGCGCCGTTGGCGAACTTGTGGAGCACGATCGAGGCGGGCATCGTGTATCCCCTCTGGAGCATCAGGCGGTGGCGGTGGTGAGGAGCTCGGCGGCGATGCGGTGATAGCAGGTGCGGTCGTAGCGCCCGGCGGGGCAGGTGCAAGCCTGGACGGCGGTGAGGTACCGGGTGTCCCCGCCTGAGGAGACCACGACGAACACCGGATTCCTGCCGTTCCGGAGGAGGACGATGCCGCCATCAGTGATCAGCTGGCGAGCTTTCTCCAGGTGCACGGGCGCGTGCTGGGGGAGCGCGTCCACAATGTCGGCGAGGTCATTGAGGGTGAGCGTGACGGTGACATCGTTGCTGGTCTGGCGGATGACGAGGCGGGTGTTGTTGAAGCGGTAGCGGTTGGTGCGGGCGCAACGCAGCGCGCCGAGCGGGTGGGCGAAGTCGGCGATTATCCAGGCGTGTGGTCCCTGGCTGATGGCGTTGTGGATGACGATGCGGAACATGCTGGTCACGATGTTGCTCCTGGTCTCGGCGAGGGGCCTTCTCCCTCTTGGCGTATGATCATCATACCGCATCTTGTGATGCGACGCGAGCGTTCCCGGTGAACTGGATCGCCCCGGGTTCTCTCGTCGGCTGGCGTGGATACGTGTTGCCTGACAAGGGCCAGCCCCGGGAGGCTGCGGGGACACCTTGATCGCCTGATGAGCACTACGGAAGGAGGGCACGATGGCGCTCACCGACCGCGTTGACCGGTTGATCAGCGAGTGCGGGCTGACCCGCGATTCCGGTGGGGATTACGGTCGGGGTTATGGCGAAGTACACGCATGGTGAGTTGCTTGATCTGCGCGAGCAGCTGGTCGAGGCTGTCCGGCCGCATGTGGCCGAGGCTGCTGGCGTCGATCCGGCCCTTTGCGAGGATCGCATTACCGAGGCGTGTGCCAAGGTCGTCGCGGAGGTCTTGGAATGCCTTGCGGCGTGGGGTGACCAAACGACCGAGGTTCTCTCAGCAATTGCCAAGGTCTAACCGGTGTAGGACGTGTCGGCTGGCTGTGTCGAGCCGGTTGCCGTCGTCTGGGGGGCGTGGCGTTGCGGGTGCCGAGCTGCTGCGCGAGGGGGGCCCTGTTTGGTGGCTACGGCGGGGTTGCGGGGTGTTGGGAGGTTGGATCTCCCCGTAAGGACTTTATGGTGT
>NZ_JBHYJW010000025.1:0-5769 GCF_042741125.1 Amycolatopsis sp. NPDC058986
GAACTGGGGCTTCGGCAGCGGCCCGCCCACGAAGACGGTGCGATCGGTGTCGGCCGAACGCACCGCGACGGGGGTGGCCCCGCCCGAGCTGTAGGCGTAGGAAACGCCGTCGGAGCCACGAAAGACGACAGCGACGCCGCCCGCGGAGCGGCTGACCAGGAACGGGTCCGTCGCGGACGGGTAGGCGGCTCCGGTCCGCGAATCCTTCAGCCTTTCCCAGCTGCGATACGCCGTGCTGCCCGGGGCCGCCTGTTCGGTGACGTAGACGAAGCCGTCGGTCGCCAGGACGGCCACGTGCACTATCCCGGCGGCGTCGACCGCTGCGGCCGGCGCACCGGCGGCGGTCACCCCGGTCAGCGGAGCCCACTCGCCGGTGAACCCGTCGTTCGTCTCGCGCGCCGTGACGACGGCGCCGTCCGGCTGGGTGGCGAAGACCTGGAGGTTCTTGTCCGGGTTGGCGACCGCGGCGGTGTTCTTCGTCCAGCCCGTCCCGGGGACCGTGATCCAGGGACCGACCGTGCCGCCGAGATAGGTGGCCTTGGTGTAGGTACCGCTCGTGGTCCGCGCGAGGATGTCGATGCCGTCCGGCTGGGCCACGACTGTGATGTCCGGGCTCAGCCCGGCCGAGGGCAGCACTGTCCAGGGCAGGAACTCACGGCCCACCGCGCTCTGCACCCGCATCCACAGCTTGCCGGAGCCGTCGACCGCGAAGGCGTATCCGAGGTTCTCCCGCATCACGAGGCTCGGCGGCCCGGGCGTCCAGCCGCCGAAACCGACCAGCTGGGCCCAGTTCGTCGTGTTCGGGGCCTGCGTACTGGCCCGGGTTTCGCTGTCCTGGCCGAGCGCGGTCACCAGCATGCCGTATTCGTCGGAGCGCAGCGCGCCGGGCATACCGGTGAACTGCTGGTAGCCGGGCACCACGGCGAAGTCGACCACGGTGATGTCGTCCGAGCGCTGCCTGCCGTGGATCAGCCTGCCGAAGTCGTCGACGTAGAAGTGCTGCAGTTTCCCAGCGGCGCCCTCGAGAACGAAGCTCGGCGACGTCGGCCTCGACGGTACCGCGGGCCGCTGCGGCTGGCCGGGGTTGACCAGTTTGCAGTCGTCGGTGGTGATCGAGATCTGCCAGTCGGCGGGGGCGCTGCCCACCACCTTGCCGGTGGGGCCCGCCCACACCCCGCCGCCGAGGTAGCGGTACCACTTCAGCTCTTTGGTGTTCTTGTCGAGCGCGTAGAGGACGTCCCCGCCGGGCGAAGCGATCGCGCTGAAGTACTGCCAGCCGCCCGAACCGACCAAGGTGCCGTGCTCGATCCAGCGCTGGCTCGCCGCGTCGTACTGGAACCGGTACAGCACGCCAGCGGGTGTCCGCGCGTAGAAGACGCCATACCCGGCCGCGACGATCAGGTCGTACTTCTGCGTCGTCCACCCGGTGTCGATGAGCCGTTCGGTCCAGGTCTTGGCGGTCTCGTCGTAGCGCCGCCAGGTCAGGACGTTGTCGTGCGCCCAGTAGAAGTCACCGGCACTGTCGACGGTGATGCGGTTGCGCATCTCGGGCTGAGTCACGTTCCATCCGGTCGCGATGGTCTGGGCGATGCCGCCGTTGTCCCACGTGTTCCCCTGCCTGCGCTGACGCTTGACCAAGCCGTCCAGCCCGAAGTCGTAGACCCGTCCGTCGGGCCCGGCCACCGTGCGGCCGCGCCAACCGGAGCCGACGGTCGACCGTCCCGTCCAGGAGTAGATGCCGGTTTCGGGTTCGTTGTGGCGGTCCAAATCCAGGTAGGCGTCCGGCCGGGTGTAAAAGAGGGAAGCGCTTTCCCGGCAGGTGATCGTGTCCGCCGCGGCGGCCGCGTTCACCGTGGACACGGCCACCACCGAACTCACCGCGGCGCTGAGCACGGAACACAGAAGCACGGATCTGAGCAGAAAACGCCGCTGGTGCATGGAAATCCCCTCAGTGGTTTCGAGAAACGCGGCACAACGGAATTCCCCGGCCGCGACACGCGACGGGGCAACACAAAAAAGCACACGCGGATCGCGCCGGACGGCACACCCGGAACGCGATCATTCGACAGTGGACGACGAGATCATCGCGATCGGCCGGCAGAAACGATCTGACAGCTTCCCTCCCTGAAGCTGCCCGCACCTCCCCAGTCAGTCGCCGGCCACCGGCTCGCGAACCTCGATCTTGCTATCGATCACCTGACAGATCCGTTACCCACTTTTTCGGAATTGCTCCGTTCAGTCTACTTTTCACCACTCCGGCGGCCGCGAGTCCCCGAAGCGGCGGCGTAGAGGTATTGGTGGGTTTCGGGCCGGTCACCCGCCACCGCGTCCACCTCGCGCAATTCGAGCACCTCGAAGCCCGCGGCGGTCACGACCGCGGACAGTTCGTCGCTCGGATAGGCGGTCACCGCCAGCGGAACGTCGAGAAACTCCAGCGGGAGCGCGTCGAAGTCGCCTCGCACCATGCCGAGTACCAAGAGCCGTGGCCCGCGCAGCCGGGTCCGGACGTCGGCGAGCACTTCGGCGATCGTGGCCTTCGGCAGCATGAGCAGCGAGAAGAACGCGGTGACGGCGTCGAATTCGCCGAGGCCGTCCAGCGCCCGGAGATCGCGCTGCTGGAAGGTCGCCCGGGGAGCGCTGGCGCGCGCCAGGTCGAGCATGACTGCGGATTCGTCGACGCCGACGGCCTCGAACCCGGCTTCGCTCAGTTCACGGACGGTCGGCTCACCACTGCCACAGCCGAGGTCGAGCACCCGGCCACCCGGTGGGAGCCGGGTGGCCAGCCAGGCACCGGCGGCGCGCTGGGGCTCGCGGTCGGCCCAGGACTCGTCGTAGCGGGACCCGATACGGTCGAACGGCGCGGGGCCGCGCTCCTGGCTGCTCATATCCCGGCAGTGTTCCAGGAGCGCGGCCCCGCCGCACCGTCCTTCTCAGCGTCGTTCGCTGACCGGGGCGACCAGTTCACTCGGTCCGGCGCCCGCTTCCCCTGCCACCGCCGCCAGTTCCTCGCCGACCGGTTCGCGGTCGGCCCCGGTGGGCGGCTTGCCCTTGGTGAACAGCGAGGCCACCGCACCGATGACGCAGACGGCGATGGCGAAGCCGAAAGCGACCGCGAGCCCCTGCGAGAACGGCTCGGAGATCAGGTTCGGGAAGAAGCTGCGGCCGGTGAGGAAGCTCGCCTGGTCCGGTGGCAGGTTGTGGAGCTGGTCGCCCAGCAGCTGCTGGATCGGGTTGTAGCCGAGGAAGGCCGCGAACAGCACCGCGACCGCGGGCAGGTGGGCCAGCTGGTCGGCCGACGCGGCGGGGACGCCGTGCGCGGTCAGGCCCTGGCTCATCGCGCCAGGAAGGCTGCTCGACAGACCGGCGATGATCAGGCTGAAGAAGAACCCGATGGACAGCACCATCGCCGCGTTCTGGAACGTCGTCATCATCCCGGCGCCGGAGCCCCGCGCGTCGGCGGGCAGGCTGTTCATCACCTCGAGGCGGTTCGGCGAGGCGAACATGCCCATGCCGATGCCGTTGAGCAGCAGGATCGCCGCGAAGGCCCAGTAGGCGAAGTCCACCGGCAGCACGATCAGCAGCCCGAAGGTGACCGCGGTCAGCGCCAGGCCGCCGAAGGCCAGCAGCCTGCTGCCGATCCGGTCGGACAGCGCGCCGGACAGCGGGGCCGACACCAGGAACCCGACCGTCATCGGCAGCATGTAGATCCCGGCCCACAGCGGCGTCTGCTCGAAGGTGTAGCCGTGCTGCGGCAGCCAGATCCCCTGCAGCCAGATGATCAGCACGAACTGCAGCCCGCCCCGGCCCAGCGACGCGGTGAAGTTCGCCAGGTTGCCGAGGCTGAACGAGCGGATGCGGAACAGCGAGAGCCGGAACAGCGGGTTCTCGACCTTGGTCTCGATGACCACGAACCCGATCAGCACCGCGACGCCGCCGATCAGGCAGCTCAGCACGAACGGGCTCCCCCAGCCGGTCGGCGAGCTGCCGTAGGGCTGGATGCCGTAGGTGATGCCGACCAGTACCGCGATCAGGCCCACGGCGAAGGTGATGTTGCCCCACCAGTCCATCCGGCCGTGCTTGCTGATACCGGTGTCGTGCAGCTTCAGGTACGCCCACACCGTGCCGATCACGCCGAACGGCACGGACACCAGGAAGATCAGGTTCCAGTCGATCGGCGCGAGCACCCCGCCGACGACCAGGCCGATGAACGAGCCCGCGATCGCCGCGACCCCGTTGATGCCCAGCGCCAGCCCGCGCTGGTTGGCCGGGAAGGCGTCGGTCAGGATCGCCGACGAGTTCGCCATCAGGAACGCGCCGCCGACACCCTGCACGATCCGCCAGCCGATCAGCCACAGCGCGGCCGCGTCGCCGTCGAACCAGGTGATCGCCAGCATGATCGAGGAAACCGTGAAGACGGCGAAGCCCATGTTGTACATCCGGGCCCGGCCGTACATGTCCCCCAGCCGCCCGAAACTGACCACCAGCACCGCGGTGACCACGAGGAATCCCATGATCATCCAGAGCAGGTAGCTGGTGTTCGACGGCTCGAGCGGGTTGATGCCGATGCCCTTGAAGATGTCGGGGAGGGCGATCAGCACGATGGACGAGTTGATGGTGGCGATGAGCATGCCCAACGTCGTGTTGGACAGCGCGATCCACTTGTACCGCGGCCCCAGTTCCGCGATCGAATACGTCTTGCGCCGCACCGAGACAGACCTCCGTTCGATTCGCTTAGCAAGGCTAAGCAAGTTGTTTGCCTGACGCAACCAACCGGCCTTGATCGACTCGGAGAGAACGGTCACAATTGCAAATAGTCCTTTATGGACTATTTGCGGAACGAAAACCCTTGAAGCTCACTACCGCGCGGAAAGTCCCTCGGCGACCTGGCCGAGCAGCGAAAGCAGCGCCGCCGGATCCTCGACGTGCGCGTTGTGCCCGAGGCCGGGCAGAACGACGGAATCCTCGGCGAGCGCACGCAACTGGTCGATCCCGCTCATCGGATCGTGCTCACCGGCGGCCAGCAGCACCGGGCACCGCGCCGCACCGAGCAGGCCACGCATGTCCGGCCTGCCGACGGCGAACGCGGCCGGGTCCAGCGCGAGCCGCCAGCCGTCGGCCGACTCGACGAGCCCCGCCGGGTCCGCGGCGGTCAGACCCAGCAAGCCGGACACCTTCAGATAGCCACGCTCGGCGTCCTCGCGGGTCTCGAACACCCTCGGCGGCCGCGCGGCCATCGCGGCGGCCTTCGCCAGGTCGTCGTCGCTCCATTCGACCTTGACGCCGACCGCGACCACCCCGGCGACCTCGACGCCGAACCAGCCGGTGGCCAGTGCCAGCGCGACCACCCCGCCCAGCGAATGACCGACCACGACGAGCGGGCCGGTGCGAGGCAGCCCATCGGCCACCGCCGCCGCCATACCGCCGAACGAGTAGCGCGGCAGCCGCGCCGCACCGGCGTGTCCGGGCAGATCGGGCGCGTGCCACGGCCTGTCGAGCAGACGACCGAAGCCGTCCCAGACGGCGCTGGTCGCGCCCAGCCCGTGCAACAGCAGTACTTCCGCCCGCGTCGTCGTGTCCACGGCATGGATCCTTCCGCAGACCGGCCCCCGAGGGCCAGCTGTACCGGCGTCGTGGGGGCTGCCGAAGGCCCGGTGTCGCGAACGCTCCGTTGCCGACGATGAACGTCCCGAACGGAGCGGTGGGCGGGCCGGCCGGAAAACGCGGGCAGGGGGCGGGGGGGGCCGGGGGGTTTTAAGAGGCGGGGACCCA
>NZ_JBHYJW010000025.1:5779-125127 GCF_042741125.1 Amycolatopsis sp. NPDC058986
GGGGGGGGCTGCCTGCGGGCGCTCGACCTCACCCCCGCTCCCAACCTCAGCCCCACCCCTCCGGGGGCCCCCCCCCACGCCGTCGACTCGCGCGGAGACGGGCTAGGGTCGAGCCGTGGTGATTACCGATCCGGACACCTACGTCAAAGGTGTGCCCCATGAGCTGCTCGCCCGGCTGCGCCGCGAATCGCCGGTGGTGTGGCTGGACGGGTTCTGGGCGGTGCTGCGGCACGCGGACGTCCGGCGGGTGCTGCGCGATCCGGCGGTGTTCTCCTCGCAACTCGGCGGCACGCAGATCCGTGACCCCGCGACGCCGGAGGATCTGAAGTACGTCCGCCGGATGATGCTCAACATGGACCCGCCGGAGCACGCGCGGCTGCGCGGGCTGCTGACGAAGGCGTTCACGCCGCGTGCCGTCGCCAAGCTGACCGACCGGATCCACGGGTGGGCCCGCGACCTCGTCGGCGCGGTCGCCGACGCGGGCGAGTGCGACTTCGCCAAGGTCGCCGCGGACCTGCCGCTGCTCACCCTCGCCGAGGTGTTCGGCGTGCCCGAGCGGGACCGGCGGCTGATGTACGACTGGAGCAACCGCGTGATCGGCTACCAGGACGCCGAATACGCGGTCAGCGCGACCGTGCGCGCCGACGAGGTCACAGAACTCGCGCGGACGGCTCTCGCCGTCCGGCCGGCGCCGGGGCCTGATGGCGTGATGCCCGACCCGCGCACCCGCGAGGGCATGCCGGACCTCTACGCCTACGCGACCGCGCTCGGCGAGTACAAGCGCGAAAATCCCGGCGACGACGTGATGAGCAACCTCATGCGCCACGTCGACGACGAGGGCGGCCGGGTCTCGATCGCCGAATTCGAAAACCTGTTCTGGCTGTTTTCCGTGGCAGGAAACGAAACCCTGCGCAACGGCCTGCCCGGCGGAATGCTCGCGCTGCTGTCCCACCGTTCGCAGTACCGCGCCTTGCTGGCCGACCGCTCGCTGCTGCCCGGCGCCGTGGAAGAGATGTTACGTTGGTGGACGCCCGTTATGCACTTTCGCCGCACCGCGACCCAGGACATCCGGCTGTCCGATGTGGACATTCGCGCCGGGGACAAGGTCGTGGTCTGGTTCTCCTCGGCGAACCGGGACGAGACGCTGTTCCCCGATCCCGATCGCTTCGACATCACGCGCGCCCCGAATGATCACCTCACCTTCGGGCACGGACCGCATTTCTGCCTCGGCGCTCAGCTGGCGCGGGTGCAGATGCGGGCGATGTTCGAGGCGGTACTGGATCTGCTCGGCGAGGTCGAACTGGCGGGTGAGCCGGTGCGGTTGCGGTCGAACTTCCAGAACGGCCTGAAGAGCCTGCCGATCCGCTGGCGCCGCTAGCCGTCGGCTCGCCGGTCCAGCAGGACTCGGACCACGGCGGGGAACAGCCGGTGCACGGCCGGATCGTGATCGAGCGGGACGACGATCGGCCGGTAACCGCGCGCGGCCAGCGCGTCGACGAGGAACGGCACGTCGGACACGCTCGCCGTAGGGCCGCAGTGCGCGAGCAGGCCTTCGGCCACGGCCGACGTCCACTCGCGCCCGGCCGCCGCACCGACCGCTTCCGGCGCGGGAGCGGCGGCCAGCGCGGGGAACACCCGGTCCGCGCGGACCAGTACGGCGTCGCCGCTTTTCAAGGCATGGCCCCAAACGTAAGCGTCGTCGGCACGCAGTTCCCGCAGCGCGGCGTCCGGATCGGCACCGGCGGGCAGCAGCGGGGCACCGGTGTGATCCAGCAGCCGTCGCGGATCGACCATCGAGGTCCCGTAGCGCGCCAGCCGCGGCAAAACGGTACGGCGCGGTCCGTCGAGTTCGTCCAGCACACCGAAGCGAGGATCCACGAGCCGCGCGATCCGGGCGGTGAACTCCTCCTCCGGCGGCGGCTCGGCCGACGCCAGTCGCGCGACACGAGCCAGGAACTCGTCCGCGCTCTCGGCGAGGGCCGGTCGGGTGAACGGGTGTGCGAGCACGGCGTGCCGGGTTTCGTCGAGTGTGTCCAGCCGGATCCGGAGAAGCCCGGGCGACGGTTCACCTCCGCCGGTGCGATGACGGAGCACGGCCAGCATCGCCCGGCTGGTCAGGACGGCCGTCGTCGCGGCGTCCAGCTCTCCCGGCGGGTCGTCCGGCACTCCGCCGGTGATCGCGGTGTGGCGGCGCCAGGCGCCCGCGAGGGAAACCGGCGGCGAGCTGGGTACCGTCAGCCACGCCTCGTCCCGGTGCACCGCGAGCTGCACCAGCGGGACGCCCGCCTCGGCACACAGCCGTTCCAGCCGCGTGGCCTCGGCGAGCCGCGGTGATTCGGGAACGTGGACCACGAACTCGGTGCCGCGCAACGCTTCCGCCAGCGCCGCCTCGTCCGCGGTGCCGACCGGGCGTACCGTGCGCAGGCCGGACCGCCGCGCCGCGTGGACGATCGCCGCGCACAGCGGACCCCCGCCCGCGACGGTCAACGGCCCGTCCTGGTACCGCGCGGGTACCCGCGCGGGCGTGCTCAGGTAGTAGCCGAGGAACGAGACGATCCGCTCGCACACCGGTTCGCGGCTGATCTCCTGGACCGCGCCCGCCTCGACCAGTGTCCGCACCAGCTCGGCGAGGTACTCGCGACGCGGCGGCGTCAGCGGCGCGGCCAGGTCGGCGAAGGTACGGCTGCCGTCGAGCAGCGGCACGAGCCAGGCGAGCCACTCCCCCGCCTCCGCACCGTCGAGCCGGATGCCCCCGCCGCGGACGAGCACGTAGACGCCGTGCCCGGTCACCACGCGATGGGCGTCGTGGCGGAAGACCAGCCTCGGCGCCGCGTCGAATCCGAGCTCCGGCAGGCACATCTGAAGTCCGTCCCCTGTCGGGCGTCACCGTCTCGCTGCCCGAACACCGCTGGCCGGGCACGGACCGCGGCGGACGGAGGGCTGAGTGGACGTTAGCGGCTACCCCCGGAACGCACAACGGGCGGCACCCGGGTCCGCGGGTTCCCGCAGTCCCCGCGCGGACACCCCGTCGGCGTCCACTGTGGACTCTACGGTTCCTCCTCACGAGTGAGGGCCTCGCCGCGCCATCCCGCACGACAACACCGATATCGGTCACCTGAGTGGGTGACGCGCTGTCACACTAATGGCGCAACGGAACGCCTCGCGCGCGTATCGCTAAGCTCGGACACCCACAACATATGTCGAGGTGCTTCTTCGTGACACGACAGGACTGGGTACCGCAAGGCGTGGACATCACCGTGCCGAGCGTCGCGCGCCTGTACGACTACATCCTGGGCGGCGGGCACAACTTCGCGGTGGATCGCGCGATGGGAGAGCAGATCGAACGCGTCATGCCCGGCGCGCGCGAAGCGGCGCGAATCAACCGCGCGTTCCTCGGCCGCGTCGTGCGGTTCATGGTGGATCAAGGCATCCGTCAGTTCCTCGACATCGGTTCCGGCATCCCGACCGTGGCCAATGTGCACGAAGTCGCCCGGGCGGCGGATCCGGAGTGCAGGGTGGTGTACGTCGATCGTGACGCGGTGGCCGTCGCGCACAGCGAGCTGATCCTCTCCGACGACGACCACGCCGCCGTCGTCCGCGCCGACATGCGCGAGCCGGAGGCGATCTTCACCAGTTCGCCGGTCCGGGAGCTACTGGACCTCGACGAGCCGGTCGGGTTGCTGATGCTGCTGATGCTGCACTGGATTCCGGACGACGCGGATCCACTCGGCCTGATGAGGCGGTACCACGACGCGCTGGCGAGCGGCAGCCACCTCGCGATCACCCACGTCAGCCACGACAACGAGGAAACCGGGCTCACCGAGGTCACCGACGTCATCAAGCGGAGCAAGAGCCCCGACCAGGTCAACGCGCGCCCGCGCGGCCGGATCGCCGAGCTGTTCGACGGATTCGACCTCGTCGAGCCGGGGCTCGTCGGCTGTGGTGAATGGCGTCCGAACGGACCCGCCGACATTTCCGGACAGCCCGCGATGAACACGCTGCTCTACGCCGGTGTTGGCGTCAAACCGTGAATTGATGCGGACAGTCACCGGCAATACGCTGAGTTTCCCCGAACGTGGCCCGTGGTCACCCCAGGGAACCTGTGCGGACGCACTTCGGGTAGCTAAACTTCCGCTCGGCCGGAAACCACAACAGGGTGAACCATGATGTCGGATCCAAGCCACCACCGCCCTTCCCCACCGCCGGACGACCGCCGTGACCGCGCACTCCTGGCGAGAAAATGGGCCTATCTGCTCAGCGGTGTCGTCGTCGTGCCGTTGAGCGCGGAGGACCTCGGCCGCGAACTGGGCGGGCGGCTCGACAGGCTGTGCACGGCGTTACGGGCGGAACCGTTCGCCACTGAGCCGTTCGAGCGAGCAGGCGAACAGCTGGTCGCGCTGGGCTACCTCGGCGAGCCGGGACTGCGCTGCACCATGGACGTGCTCGGGAAGGGTTTCCTGGCGCTGCCGGAGTTCGAGGCCACGGAGCGGTTCGCCGAGCGGATCGTGCTCGGGCTGGGCGCGCTCGCCTGCGGATTCCTCGCCGGGAGCCAGCGCGCCGTCCTCGAACAGCAGGAGACCATGCACCTGACGCTGCTCAAGGCGGTCCGCGACGCGAAGTGGAATCTCCGGGAGAGCGAAGCGCGCTTCGACGAGGTCGTCACCTCGTCGGCGAGCGGCGTCATGATCGTCGATCTCGACGGGCGGCTGTCCCGCGCCAACGCCGCGATCGGCGAGATGCTCGGCTACACCCAGGCGGAACTGACCGGCGCCGCGCTGCTCGACTTCGTGCACCCGGATTCCACGGAGGTCCTGCGCGAGGCGATCCGGTCACTGCGCGAAGGCGAACGGGACCGGATCCGCCAGTCGCAGCGCCTGCTGCGCAAGGACGGCGACGTCGCCCGCATCTCGCTGACCGTGTCGCTGCTGCGCGGCACCGACAACCAGCCCAGCCATTTCGTCACCGTGGTCGAGGACGGCACCGAGCTGATGCTGCTGCAGAGCGAGCTGAGCCGGCAGGCCCTGCACGACGTGCTGACCGGCCTGCCCAACCGGCAGTACTTCACCTCGAATCTCGAAAACGCGCTGCGGCGGGCGGATCCCGCCTACGGCACCACGCTGTTCCAGCTGCGCCCCGACGCGTTCGACATGGTGTGCAACAGCCTCGGCCGCCAGTCCGGCGAACGTCTGCTCGTCCACGTCGCGCAGCGGCTGAAGACCGTGCTGGCCCGCGAGAAGACCATGATCGCCCGGTTCGACGGCGACGAGTTCGCCGTCCTGATCGAGAACTCGGCGACCACTCCCGGCGTCGCCGCCCTCGTGGCCGCGATCAAGGACGAGCTCGCCGAACCGGCCTATGTGGACGGTCGCGGGCTCGCCGTGTCGGTGAGCGTCGGCGTGGTGCACCGGCCGCCGTCCACCATCGATCCGGCGGAACTGCTGCGCGCCGCCGATCTGACGCTGCGCCGCGCGGCGGCGGGACGCCGTGGCCAGTGGGAGCTGTACGACCCGGAACGGGACGCCGCCGAGCGCGACGAGCGGACGCTCGCCGTGAGCATGCCGGGCGCGTGGGAACACGGCGAGATCAGCGTGTGGTACCGGCCGGTGGCACGGCTGGCCGACGGCGGCACCGCGGGCGTCGAGGCACTGCTCCGCTGGGCGCCTCCCGAGCTCGACCCGTTGCCGCACAAGCGATGCGTCCGGCTGGCCGAGGAGACCGGGCTGAGCCTGCCGCTGGGCGATTGGCTTCTGCGGACCTCGGGCGGGCAGATCGCGTGGTGGCGGCAGCGG
The DNA here is from genome assembly GCF_042741125.1 of Amycolatopsis sp. NPDC058986. Classification (NCBI taxonomy): domain Bacteria; kingdom Bacillati; phylum Actinomycetota; class Actinomycetes; order Pseudonocardiales; family Pseudonocardiaceae; genus Amycolatopsis; species Amycolatopsis sp. NPDC058986. The sequence continues at coordinate 11,569 of NZ_JBHYJW010000025.1, forward strand.
AGCGGGTTCGAGCACCCGTTGCTGCTCGGTCTCACCGCCCATCAGGCCTGCGACGGCGATCTGGTGTCCCGCGTGAACCAGGTGCTCACCGACGTCGGCCTGCGCCCGGAGCAGCTGCTGCTCGGCATGCCCGCCGGAGTGCTGCCGATCGACGAAGCCGTCGACAATCTCACCGTGCTGGCCGATCTCGGCGTCCGGATGCTGCTCGACGACTTCGACCTCGGGCCGGCGGGCCTGACCGCCGTCGAAGATCTTCCCCTGGCGGCCGTCCGGGTCCGGTCCTGCCTCACCACCCGGCTCGCCGCGGGTCCGCCCGCCACGGCCGCGCTCGTTCCGCTGGTCCGGCAGGCGGGCGCCACCGTCATCGTCGACGGGATCGCCGACGACGACCAGGCCCGGTGGTGGCACGCGGCGGGCGCCGACCTCGCCACCGGCGACTTCTTCGGGGTCGCCGGACAGGCGGAAGAAACCGTCACCCACTTCAACTGAGCGTCCTCTCGTGCCATCGTGGGAGATCACCCATGATTGGTCTGGACCTTCGGTCCGTTGGCGAGAGGAGCCGGACGATGCGCGGTACCACGGTGTTGCCGGGGGCGTCCTGTCACGCGTCGAACGAGGGGGAACTGCCGATGCACCGGCTCGAGGTGCCGACGCCGAACGCGCTGCCGTTCGCCATCGGCACGTTCGAGACCATGGGCCCGAACTCCCGCGCGTCCTTCCCGCACCGCCACACGTTCCACGAGATCGTCCACGTCACCGGCGGCACGGGAACGCACGTCGTCGACCTCGCGCGATGGGAGCTGCGCCCGCCGCATCTGTGCGTGCTCGGGCCCGGCCAGGTGCACCACTGGGAGAACGCGCGCGGGCTGACCGGGATCGTCGTGCTGTTCACCGACGACTTCCTGCTGGATCACCCCGGGGACCGGGATGTGCTGCGGCAGTTGAGCGAACGGCCGTGGCTGACCCTCGACGAGGCCACGAACGCCGCCACGGCCCGGCTGCTCACCGAGATCCACGACGAATACCGGCACGCCGCGCCGGGTGCCGAGTCGGTGCTGCGTTCGCTGCTCCACATCCTCGTCGTGCGCGCTTCCCGGCTGCCCGAGAGCATCGGCACCGCGACACCGGCCCGCGCCGGCGCGGTGGTGGAGGAGTTCGTCCGGCTCACCGGCCGGACCGATCTCGCGCTCTGGTCCGTCCGCGCGTATGCCGAGCGCGTCGGGGTCACTCCCGGTTACCTCACCGAGGCGGTGAAGGCGGCGACGGGCCGGACGCCGTCGCAGCTCATCCGGGAAACCCGCGCCCGTGAGGCGAAACGGCTCCTGGCCAGGACGGATCTGACCGTGCGGCAGGTGGCCGGCCGGGTCGGTTTCGTGGACCCGGCGTACTTCTGCCGGTTCTTCCGCAGGGAGACGGGGATGAGCCCGGGCGATTTCCGCCGCGACGGCGACGTCCGGTTGCTCCCCGTGCCTTCATCGTGACCCCGTGAAATCACCACGACCAGCGGAGCCAGTCCATCGTCCACGCCGAACCGCCGACGTACGTTCATGGTTAATCTCCCACGCCCCCACAAGGAGCAGCCATGGACGGCGAGCACAACACGGCCGACGGACACCCGCACGACGACTCCGGTGACGAAGCCCAGCGGCAGTACAGCCGCAAAACGGTGCTGCGCGCGGCCCTCGCCGCGGGAGTCGCGGTCCCCGCCGCACTGATCGGCGCGCCCGCGCTGGCGCGCACCGCCAAAGCGTCCGGTGGCCCGCTCGAGCCGACGCCGTCCTGCCACGACGGCGACGAGCCCACCATCCCGCAGACCGAAGGTCCTTACTTCAAGCCGAACTCGCCGGAACGGACCTCGATACGAGAGCCTGGCTACCCCGGCACCAACCTGACCGTGTCCGGCTACGTGTTCGGCCTGGCCTGCCAGCCGCTGAACCGGGTGCTGCTGGACTTCTGGCAGGCCGACGACGACGGCGCGTACGACAACACCACGTATCGCTTCCGCGGGCACCAGTTCACCAACGCCCAGGGCCAGTTCTCCCTGACCACGATCGTGCCCGGCCTCTACCCCGGCCGCACCCGGCACATCCACGTCAAGCTGCAGGCACCGGGACGTCCGGTCCTCACCACGCAGCTCTACTTCCCCGGTGAACCCCGCAACAACACCGACACGATCTTCGACCCGCGCCTGCTGATGACGGTGCGCGACGCCCCCGGCGGCCGGGAGGCCTCGTACGACTTCGTCCTGCGCGTGCCGGGCAACAAGCCGACGACGACCCCGACCCAGCCGACCACCCCGACCACTCCGCCGGGCGGCACCACCTGGGCCGCGGGCACCTCGTACACCGCGGGCACCCGCGTCACCTACAACGGCCAGACCTATGTGTGCCTGCAGGGGCACACGGCCCAGCCCGGCTGGGAACCGCCGACGACGCCTTCGCTGTGGCAGACGGCGTAACCCGCATTCGCCCGGCCATCCGCTGACGCACACCGCACCCCGGATCGGGGTGCGGTGTGCGTTCTGTATGGGCTCCGTGTGGTGTCCCGCGACAGGATGACGCACCTGTCCCGTGAACGGGAATTTTCCCACCGTGCGAAAGGTTTTCGGTCCCCATCATGCGTCGCGTCCTCCTCCCCGGTCTGCTCGCCGTCCTGCTGTTCTCCGGGGCGTGTGCCACCTCCGCCCCCACCCCCGTCACCGCCGGCGGGAAGACGCCGGCCACCGGCGAAGCGTCGGGCGACCCGAAACCGGCCGCCCAGTCCGAGAAGAAGATCGGCAAGACCATCACGGTCACCGACGACGAGGACAGCGCGCTCGTCACCCTTGTCTCCGTCGCCACGGTCAAGGAGGGCACCACCCCCGGTATCCGGCCCCGCAGCGGCACCTTCGTCGTCTTCGACCTGAAGATCGAAGGCAAGACCGGCAAGTTCAGCACCAACTCGCTGTACGTGTGGATGAAGACCGCGGCCGGCAAGACGGTCAAGGCGACCGACGGCATGGCCCCGGCGACCGGCGCCGACCCGGAACTGCCGCTGAAGGACCTCGGCCCCGGCGAACGAGCGAGCGGGAAAGCCTTGGTCGACGCCACACTGGAACCCGGCGCCCAGCTGCTCTGGGTGAACGCCATGGACAAACCTCTCGCCTCGTGGGACCTCTGACCGACGCGGAATCCGCGCCTTGTCCGCGTCACGGCGGTTGGCTATGGTGGAACGGCGGCCGGAAAATCACCGGCGCGCTGGGGAAGAAGTCACTGGGGTATTCACGGTAGCCCGTCTCGATTCCGCGTATCCACCCGCTTTGTGAACCGTCGCCGACGACCGTCCACAAAGGATACTCGACGACGGTCGCCGGGCAGGGGGGATTCGCCGATGGGGCTCATGGACGTTCTGGGCAGGACGGCCCGCCGATCCGACAGCACGCTGCGCTACGGCGAGGGCGCCGAGCACGTCGTCGAGCTGTGGTGGCCCGATCCCGGTCCCACCGTGGCGACGGTGGTCGTCATCCACGGCGGTTTCTGGGCCGCGGAATACGATCGCACGCACATCCGTCCACTGTGCGCCGAACTGGCGCGGCACGGTTATCTCACCGCCGCGCTGGAATACCACCGCGCCGGTCAGGATCGTGGCGGCTGGCCGGGGACGTTCACCGACATCGCCGACGGGCTCGACGCGCTGCCCCGGCTCACCGGCGGTCTCGTCGAGGAAACGCGCACCGTGCTGCTCGGCCATTCCGCGGGCGGACATCTCGCGCTGTGGGCGGCGCTACGGCACCGGCTGCCGTCCGGCAGTCCCGGCGCCGGCGGGAAACCCTTGCGCGCCAAGGGAGTGGTCTCGCTCGCCGGGGTGTGCGACCTCGCGATGGCGCATCGGCTCGACCTGGACGACGGCGCCGTGCGACGGCTGCTCGGCGGGGAATCGGCGGACCTTCCCCGCCGATACCACGCGGCGGATCCGGCCCGCCTGCTTCCCCTTGGCACGCGCTGTGTCCTGCTCCACGGTGACCAGGACGACCGCGTCCCGATCGAAGTCAGCGAGCGCTTCCACCGGCTGGCCATCGAGCACGGCGACGACGTCACGATGAACCGGCTCGCCGGTACCGACCACTTCGCGCTGATCGACCCGCACGCCCCGGAGTTCCAGTCGGTCCTCGACGCCGTCGGGACCGTCCTGGAACACCGGTAGCGGCCCGTTCAGGCGCCGTGCTCCGTCGCGAGCCGGTGCCGGACTTCCCACAGGAACGGGAAAAAACGCGAAGACAGCCGCCCCCGCAGGTACCGTGCCGAGGCACCGCCGGTGCCCCGGGTGTCGTACCCGATGATCCGCTCCACCAGGACCAGATGCTCGTGCCGCCAGCCCGCCCACAGCCGGTCGTAGTCGAGTAACGCCTCCCCCAGCAGGAAGAGCGCGCCCTGCGCGTCCGGGCGGGAGTACACCGCCCGCCAGTCCGCCGCCCCGCCCGCGATCTCGGCGAGACCAGGAGTGGCCAGCGCCTCGACGATCTCGGCGGGGAGGCTGCCGCCGTGCGCGGCCCGCAGGACGTTCAGGTAGCCGGAGTCCCGCAGTCCACTGAGGACCTCGATCACCCGGAACTGGACGGACTGGAAACCGCTCGCGGTACCGAGGAAACCCCGGAACTCCAAGAACGCCTGGGGATCCAGATGTCCCAGCGTGCCCAGCTGCGCCGTCTGCGCGGCGAGGATCGCGTTGATCCGGCCGAGCCTGGCCACCGCCCTTGTCCACTCGGCCCTGCCGAGTTCGGCCCTGACCCTGCCGAGCTCGTGGATGACCACCTTGAACCAGAGCTCCATCGCCTGGTGGGTGACGATGAAATGGAGCTCGTCGGGATGCTCCGGCACGCTGCGCGGTCGCTGCAGCCGCAGCAGCCCGTCGACGGCGAGGTAGCCGCCGTAGGTCGGCTCGGGCCGGTTCCGCTCCTGCTCGTCCGTCCTCAGTGGACTGTGGGTCGGCCGCATCGAACTTCTCCCCCTCATGGACCTCAGTACTTCCGGAACAACCCGAGCCGCCGCTCACCGATGCGGGCCCGCAGCTCGTGGTCCTCCACGCCGAGGCCGTCGCCGGGCGCCAGGCAGCGGATACCGACCTTGCCGACGTGCTTGCCGAGCTGGACGGCCCTGGTCGCCTCGCCGGCCTCGGTGAGCGGATAGGTCACCGACAGCGTCGGCACGATCATTCCCAGGCGCAGCAACCGGTTGGCCTCGTGCGCTTCGGCCATGTTCGCGCCGTGGCTGCCGACGATGCGCTTGACCTTCATCCACAGGTAGCGGTTGTCGTAGTCGTGCTGGTACCCGCTGCTGGAACCGCAGGTCACGACGCTGCCACCCCGCCGCGCGAGATAGACCGACGCCCCGAACGTCTCCTGGCCGGTGTGCTCGAACACGATGTGCGGGTCCTCCCCGACGAGCCGCCGGATCGCCTCGCCCATCCGCCGCAGCACCTTCGGGCTCTTCAGCCCGCCCGGCGCGTCCATGAACTCCTGCCGGTTGATCACCGCTTCGCAGCCCATCTCGCGCAGCAACGCGGCGCGCTCGTCGGACCCGGCCATCGCGACCGGGATCCCGCCGCCGTTCTTGACCATCTGCACCGCGTAGCCGCCCAGCCCGCCCGCGGCGCCCCAGATGAGCACGATGTCGCCCTGCTTCATCCGCGCGCCGTTGGGGCTGACCAGCATCCGGTACACCGTCATCCCGCACAGCATGTTGGCCGCGGACTCCTCCCACGTCAGGTGGGCGGGCTTGCGCAGGAGCTGGTTCGCCTTCACCACGGCGAAATCGGCCATCCCGCCGAAGTTCGTCTCGTAGCCCCAGGCGAGGATGTCGTCGGCGAGCATGCCGTCACCGGCGCCGGAGGTGACCTGGCCGCTGCTGTAGGTGGGCGACACGACCACGCGGTCGCCCGGCACCCAGTTCTCCACGGCCGAGCCCGCCCGCACGACGACGCCCGAGGCGTCGGACCCGATCACCTGCTCGGGACGGTCGTGCCGGGCCGCGCGCGGACCCTGCCTGCCGAAGCGTTCGAGGAAGGCGAAGGTCGGGACCGGCCGGAACGTGGCCGACCAGACGGTGTTGAAGTTGACCGCCGAGGCCATCACCGCGACCAGCACCTCGTCGGGCGCCAGCTCGGGCATCGCCACCTCGCCGACGTGGATGGAGCGGCGGACGTCGGGCTCGGCCTCGTCGTCGCCGAACATGCCGACGTCCTGTTTCCGGATATACGCCGCCCGATAACGCTCCGGGAGCGGAAGACCGGCGAGACGCTCGCCGGGCGCGTCGGCCAGCACGGCCTCGATGAGTTCGGACATGGGGCATCCTCCTGGGAGTTTCGGTCAGCGGCTTTCGTCCATGGCGCGGATCAGGCTCGCCGGCCGCAGATCGGTCCAGTGCCGCTCGACGTAGTCCAGGCAGGCCGCACGGGTGTCGTCGCCGTGCGCCACCGTCCACCCGGCGGGCACGTCGGCGAAGGCGGGCCACAGCGAGTGCTGCCCCTCGTCGTTGACCAGCACCTTGAAGGTGCCGTCGGCGTCGTCGAACGGATTCGTCATGAGTTCCCTTCCCGTCGGTTCCGCGCCACGGCGCGCAGTTTCCGTTCCAGCACCGGGCCGATGACCGCCAGCGAGTCCGGCAGTGTCATGCCGATGTGGTCACAGGGCACCGGATGTACCTCGGCCGTCCGCTTCAGGTATTCGGCCCAGGCGTCGGCGGTGAGCACGTCCGGCTCGTCCTCGGCGACGAACAGCAGGGTGTCGACCGCGATCGGTTCGTGCCGGAGCCTGCCGATGATGTCGGCGTTGTTCCGCATCACCCGCATCAGCGCGGTGACGTGGTCCTCCTCCAGGCTCGCCAGCACGATGTTCCGCTCACGGGCGATCTCCTGGAACCGTTCGTGGGTCAGGGTTTCCCCGGCGAGGCCCTCGGCGCCGATCCCGAACGCGGCGAGCATCCGGGTGTAGGCGCCGGTGCGGTCCATGTCGCGGGCCACCGCGAGCTCCTCCGGCGTCCACGGTTTGGCAGGGCTCGCGTCGAGCAGCACGAGCAGCGCGACCTCCTCGCCGCGGCGTTGCAGCTCCGCGGCGATGGCGTGCGCCACCATCCCGCCGAACGACCAGCCCAGCAGGTGGTACGGGCCTTCCGGCTGGACGCGGGTGAGCTCGGCGATGTAGTCCCGCGCGACCTCCTCGACCGAACGCGGCAGCGCGGCCTCGTCGGCGAGGCCGCGTGACTGCAGCCCGTACACCGGGAACTCGGGGCTCAGATACCGCAGCAACCCGGAATAGGTCCAGCTCAGCCCGCTGATCGGATGCACGCAGAACAGCGGCGGCCGGGTGCCGCCCCGCCGCAGCGGCAGGACGACGTCGAACGCGGTGTCCTCGCCGCCGCCCTGGATCCGCTGCGCCAGACTGTCCACTGTGGCCGCTTCGAAGAGCGCGCGGACCGGGAGGTCCGCCCCGAGCACCGCCTTGATCCGGCTGACCAGCCTGGTCGCGAGCAGCGAATGCCCGCCGAGGTCGAAGAAGCTCTCGTCGACACCGACGGTGGCCCGGCCGAGCATCTCCGCGAACAGTCCACAGAGGACTTCTTCGACGGGGGTCCTCGGCGCGCGGCCCGCGGTCGCGGGCAGCTGGTCCGGCAGGGCGTCCCGGTCCACCTTGCCGTTGGCGGTCAGCGGGATCTCGTCGATGGCGAGGATCGCCGACGGCACCAGGTAGGCGGGCAGGCGTTCGGCGAGCCGGTCGCGAAGGCCGGTCAGCAGCCTGCCGGTGGAGCGCGACCCGACGGGGTTGCTGGCCAGTGCCGTCAGCGGACGCCCTGCCGGTGCGCGGTGGACGCCGGTCAGTGGCCCGTCCTGATCGCCGGGGAGCACGATCGCCTCGTACGTGCCGGGGTCGTCGGGCGACCAGGTCGTCACGACGCGGTAGCCGCTCCGCTCACCCCAGGCGTGCAGTTCTTCCGGGTCGGCGCCGTGGCCGTTCTTCAGCCGCAGGCGGATTTCGTCGAGGGACAGGTGCCGGGTCAGTGCCCTGGCGGCGGCCAGTTCCCCGGTCAACCGGGGATTCGGGATGCCGACCAGCCGCACCGGCACTTCGACGTCGGACAGTTCGTCCAAGCCCGTGAACTCCAGCTCCGGCACCTCCGCCACCGGCACCACATCGGCCGGATCGCGATGAACAACCACCTCGTATCGGTGCCGGGTCAGCTCGTTGTGCGCTGAACCGCGCTTGAGGCGGATATCGACACCGGCCGAATTCTCCTTGGCCCACACCGAGAAGAAACCCGGATCGAGCACGAGTTCCTTCTCCAGCAGCACAGCCTGGTCAACGGAGGCGCGCAACCGCTCGACGGAGTCCGCCCGCCCGGCCTGCACCGCCGTATGCAACGCCCGCACCGTCCGCTGATGCCGGACATCACCCACGAAAATCCGGCCGCCCGGTGCCAGCAATTGCAATGCCCCGTCCAGAACCCGCTTCAGGTAGGCGCCATCCGGGAAATACTGGACGATCGAGTTCAGCACCACCACATCGAAAAACCCCGTCGGCAACCCGGAAACGTCATCCGCGGGCTGACACCGCAACTCCACATTCCCAGCGTCGACCTGAGCCCGGAGCCGCTCGATCACCGGAGCCGAGAAGTCCGTCGCCCAGTACTCGTCCACCTGCTCCAGCAGCGGCCCGAGCAACAGGCCGGAGCCGACGCCGATCTCCAGAATCCGGCGGGGCGCGGATTCACCGATCCGTTCGACGGCGGCGGCGCGCCAGGACTCCATCTCGTCCAGTGGAATCGGCTCGCCCGTGTAAGAACTATTCCACCCCGTGAAGTCCGAACCCAGCTCCGTGCCGTGCTCGGCCCCGTACATCGTGTCGTAGACATCGCGCCACTCATCGACCTGTGCGTCTCCGGCGTCCGTGTCGGTTTTGGCTTCCGGGACGACATAGGCGACCAGCCGCTCGGACCTGGCGAGGACGAAGGCACGCGAGACTTCGGGCTGATCGAGCAGCGCGGCCTCGACCTCTCCGGGCTCCACCCGGAAACCGCGCACCTTGACCTGGTCGTCCGCCCGGCCGACGAATTCCAGCTCGCCACGCCGGTTCCACCGCACCACGTCCCCGGTGCGGTACATCCGCGTGCCGGGCACGCCGAACGGATCCGGCAGGAACCGCACGGCGGTCTGCCCCGGACGGCCGAGGTAACCGCGGGCCACCCCGTCGCCGCTCACGTACAACTCACCGGCGACACCGGGCGGTACGAGACTCAGACGTTCGTCGAGGACGTAGACGCGCATGGCCTCCATCGGGACCCCGATCAGGACCGTCCCTTGTGGAGGGTTGTCCCGGGTCATCACGTGCCGCGTCGCGAACGTGGTCGTCTCCGTCGGACCGTAACCGTCGACGACCGTGAGCCCCGGGTGGGCGTCGAGCAGCTCGCGAACCGCGTCGGGCGACACGACGTCACCCCCGGCCCACACCTGCTCCACGGCGGCGAAACAGGCCCGATGCTGCTCCACCATCAGGCTGAACAGCCCGGCGGTGAGCCACAACCCGGTGACACCGCCGTCGGTGATGGTCCGCGCCAGCACCGCGGCGTCGAATTCTCCCGACGGCGCGAGGACCAGCGTTCCGCCGTGTGCCAGTGGAACCCACAACTCGTACGTCGACGCGTCGAACACCTGCGGCGAATGCACCAGAACCCGCCGATGCGCCCCACCCCAGCACCCGTCCAGAACGAGACCCGCGACATCGGCGTGGGTCACCGCCACGCCCTTCGGCACACCGGTGGACCCCGACGTGAACATCACATACGCCAGGTTCCGGGGATCGACGGCGATGCCCGGGTCACTGGCCGGAAGGCCGGTCACGTCGGGCAGTTCGCGCAACGTCAGCACCGGGGCCACGTCGTCGATCAGGTCGCTGATCCGCTCCGCGGGATACGACGGATCGACCGGCACGTAAGCACCACCGGATTTCACCACCGCGAGGATCGCGACGACCAGGTCAACCGACCGCTCCAGCACCAACGCGACCCGGGACTCCGGACCAACACCCCGGCCAACCAGCCAATGCGCCAACCGATTCGCCCGAACATCCACATCCCGATAGGACAGCTCAACCCCACTGGACACGACGGCGACCGCGTCCGGAGCACACTCGACACGCGCACGGAACAACTCCGGCAGGGTGGCACCGATCGGTTCCGGGGCGGGCGGGAGCAGCCGCACCCGTTCCGCCGGGAAAAGGATTTCGGCTTGGCTGATCGGTTTCTCCGGGTTCGCGGCGAGAGAGCGGAGCAGGCCGACGAAGCGGCGTGACAGCTCTTCGACGGTTTCCCGGTCGAAAAGTTCCGTCGCGTATTCGACCATCCCCGTGATACCCGCGGGCGCACCGGATTCGTCGAATTTTTCGGTGAGGCTGAAGAAGAGGTCGAACCGGGAGGTGTAGGTGGGAGCCAGCTCCAGATCTGCCTGGAGGCCCGGGAAGTCGAAGCGGGCTTCTTCGTTGTTCTGCAGGGCGAGCGCGATCTGGAACAACGGATGATGCGCCGACGAACGACGAGGATTCAACCGCTCCACCAACAACTCGAACGGCACATCCTGATGCTCATACGCACCCAAACTCACCTCACGAACCCGACCCACCAACTCCACAAAAGACGGATCCCCCGACACATCCGAACGCAACACCCACGTATTCACAAAAAAACCCACCAAATCATCCAACCCACCATCAGTCCGCCCCGCAATCGGCGAACCAACAGCAACATCACCCCCACCACCCAACCGCGACACCAACACCGCCAACCCAGCCTGCAACACCATGAACAACGACGCACCCACACCCCGAGCCACCACCCCCAAACCACCCACCACACCCACATCCACCCCAAACCACACCGTGTCGCCCTCGTACGAGGCGACGGCAGGGCGCGGCCGGTCCAGCGGCACGGTGGATTCGTCGGGCAGTCCGTCGAGCCGGTCCGTCCAGTACGCGACCTGCCGGTTGAACAGGCTGTCCACATCGGACTCATCGCCGAGCAGGGAACGCTGCCACAGCGTGTAGTCCGCGTACTGCACGGGCAGCGGCGCCCACCCGGGCACCACGCCGTCGCGGCGAGCGGTGTAGGCCGTCACGAGGTCCCGGGCCAGCGGGCCCATCGACCAGCCGTCACCGGCGATGTGGTGCACCAGCACCAGCAACACCGATGTCGACTCATCCACCTCGAACAACGTCGTCCGGATCGGGATCTCCCCCGCCAGATCGAACTCGTACCGCGCCGCCACGCTCAGCGTCTCCGTGAGCTCGGTCTCGGTGGTCCGGTCGAGCCGCAGGGACGGCCTGTCCTCGGTGACGAGCTGGCGTGGCTTGCCGTCGATCTCGGGGAACACGGTCCGCAGCGACTCATGCCGTCCGACGACGTCACCGAGTGCCGCCTCCAGTGCCTCGCGGTCCAGCTCGCCGGTGAGCCGCAGGGCGAGCGCGATGTTGTAGGTCGCCGACGGCCCCTCCAGCTTGTGCAGGAACCACAACCGCTGCTGCGCGAACGACAGCGGCAGCACCTCGGGACGTTCCCGCGGTACCAGCGCGGGCCGCTCCGATCCGCCGTGCACCCGCTCGGCGAGCAGTGCCACGGTGTCCGCCTCGAAGAGCGCGCGCACCGGCAGGTCCACCCCGAACACCGCCCGGATCCGGCTGATCAGCCTGGTCGCGAGCAGCGAATGCCCGCCGAGGTCGAAGAAGCCGTCGTCGACACCGACCGTCGGTCGTCCGAGGATCTCCGCGAACAGTCCACACAGGACTTCCTCCTGCGGGGTGCGCGGGGCGCGGCCGGTGACCTGGTGCCTGCCGGGTTCGGGCAGGGCCGCCCGGTCCACCTTGCCGTTGCCGGTCAGGGGTATCTCGTCGATCGCGAGGATGGTGGCCGGGACGAGGTAGTCCGGCAACCGTTCGGCGAGCCGGTCCCGCAGCCGGGCCAGCAGGTGGCCGGTGGTCCAGGAGCCGAGCGGGTTGTTCACCAGCGCGGAGCGGGGCCGTCCGCCGTCGGGGTACCGGTACACGCCGGTCAGACGGTCGTCGTTCCCGGCGGGGAGGAGGACAGCCTCGTAGGCGGCGGAATCGTGCGGTGACCAGGTCGTCACGACGCGGTAGCCGCTCCGCTCGCCCCAGGCGTGCAGTGCTTCCGGGTCCAGCCCCGTCCTGGCGCGCAGGCGGGCCCGGACATCGTCGAGGGGCGCGTGCCGGGTCAGCGCCCTGGCGGCGGCCAGTTCCCCGGTCAACCGGGGATTCGGGATACCGACGACCCGCACCGGAACCTCGACGTCACCCAGTTCGTCCAAGCTCGTGAACTCCAGCTCCGGCAACTCCGCCACCGGCACCACATCGGCCGGATCGCGATGAACAACCACCTCATACCGATGCCGGGTCAACTCGTTGTGCGCCGCACCCCGCTTGAGCCGGATATCGACACCCGCAGAATTCTCCTTGGCCCACAACGAGAAGAATCCCGGATCGAGGACAAGCTCCTTCTCCAGCAACACAGCCTGCTCAACAGACGCGCGCAACCGCTCCACCGACTCCGCCCGGCCCGCCTGCACCGCCGTATGCAGAGCACGCACCGTCCGCTGATACCGGACGTCACCCACGAAAATCCGGCCACCCGGCGCCAGCAACCGCAACGCCCCATCCAGAACACGCTTCAAGTAGGCACCGTCCGGGAAATACTGAACAATCGAGTTCAGCACCACCACATCGAAAAACCCGGCCGGCAACCCCGAAACATCATCCGCGGGCTGACACCGCAACTCCACATTCCCAGCGTCGACCTGCTGCCGGAGCCGCTCGATCACCGGCGCCGAAAAGTCCGTCGCCCAATAGGACTCGACATCATCCAGCAACGGCCCCAGCAGCAAACCAGAGCCGACACCGATCTCCAGAATCCGGCGGGGCGACGACTCCCGGATCCGCTCGACCGCGGCCGCCCGCCAGGACTCCATCTCGTCCAGTGGAATCGGCTCACCCGTGTAAGAACTGTTCCACCCCGTGAAGTCCGAACCCAGCTCCGCGACCCGCTCGGCCCCGTACATCGTGTCGTAGACATCGCGCCACTCATCAACCTGCGCGTCTCCCTCGCCCGTGTCGGTCTCGACTTCAGGGACGACGTAGGCAACGAGCCGGTCTTCCCGCGCGACGACCACGGCCTGCGCGACCTCGGGCTGATCGAACAACGCGGCCTCGACCTCTCCGGGCTCCACCCGGAAACCGCGCACCTTGACCTGATCATCGGCCCGGCCGACGAACTCCAGCTCGCCACGCCGATTCCACCGCACCACGTCCCCTGTGCGATACATCCGCGCACCAGGGACGCCGAACGGATCGGCCACGAACCGATCCGCCGTCAGGCCGGGGCGGCCGAGATAACCCCGTGCTACCCCGGCTCCGGAGACGTACAGCTCGCCGGGGACGCCCGGGGCCGTCAGGCGCAGGCGCTCGTCGAGGACGTAGACGCGCATCGCCTCCATCGGGGCCCCGATCGGGACCGTCCCTTGTGGAGGGTTGTCCCGGGTCATCACGTGCCGGGTCGCGAACGTGGTCGTCTCCGTCGGACCGTAACCGTCCACCACGGAAATCCCGGGATACGTGTCGAACAACCGGCGGACCGCTTCGGGCGACACGACGTCGCCGCCGGTCCACACCTGCTCCACCGCCGCGAAACAGCTCGGGTGGTGCTCGGTCATCAGGGTGAAAAGCCCGGCCGTGAGCCACAACCCGGTGACGCCGTGCTCGACCACCGTCCGTTCCAGCACCGCCGCGTCGAATTCCCCCGGAGGCGCGAGCACCAGCGCTCCACCGTGCACCAGCGGAACCCACAACTCGTACGTCGACGCGTCGAACACCTGCGGCGAATGCACCAGAACCCGCCGATGCGCCCCACCCCAGCACCCGTCCGACACCAGACCCGCGACGTCCGCCTGGGTCACCGCCACGCCCTTCGGCACACCCGTCGACCCCGACGTGAACATCACATACGCCAGATTTTCCGGCAGTACCCGGACGTCCGGATCGCTGCCGGGGAAGCCGGACACGTCCGGCAGTTCGCGCAGTACCAACACCGGATCGGCGTCATCGAGCAGGGCGCTGATCCGCTCCGCGGGGTACGCCGGATCGACCGGCACATACGCACCACCCGCCTTCACCACCGCGAGGATCGCGACGACCAGGTCAACCGACCGCTCCAGCACCAACGCGACCCGGCACTCCGGACCGACACCCCGGCCAACCAGCCAATGCGCCAGCCGATTCGCCCGGACATCCAAATCCCGATAGGACAGTTCGACCCCACCAGCCACCACAGCAACCGCGTCCGGAGCACACCCGGCACGCGCACGGAACAACTCCGGCAGCGTGCGAACGGGAGCGGGCAGCACCGGGGTGGCGGTGAGACGCGCACTTTCCCCCGGCGTCAGGATTTCGACGTCGTTGATCGAGCGGTCCGGGTTTTCGGCCAAGGCCCGCAATACCCGGAGCCAGCGTTCGACGAAATCCTCGACGGTCTCCCGGTCGAACAGTTCGGTCGCGTACTCGACGGCGCCCGCGAGGCCGCCGTCCGGCGTTTCGGTCAGGTTCAGGAACAGATCGAACCGCGCGGTACCCGGCAACGCCGTCTCCGGCCGGACGTCCAGTCCCTGCAGCGTGAACCGCGGTTCTTCGTTGTTCTGCAGGGCGAGCGCGATCTGGAACAACGGATGATGCGCCGACGAACGACGAGGATTCAACCGCTCCACCAACAACTCGAACGGCACATCCTGATGCTCATACGCACCCAAACTCACCTCACGAACCCGACCCACCAACTCCACAAAAGACGGATCCCCCGACACATCCGAACGCAACACCCACGTATTCACAAAAAAACCCACCAAATCATCCAACCCACCATCAGTCCGCCCCGCAATCGGCGAACCAACAGCAACATCACCCCCACCACCCAACCGCGACACCAACACCGCCAACCCAGCCTGCAACACCATGAACAACGACGCACCCACACCCCGAGCCACCACCCCCAAACCACCCACCACACCCACATCCACCCCAAACCACACGACATCCCCGGAATACGAGGCCACCGCGGGCCGGGGACGGTCCAGCGGAATCGTCACCTCCTCCGGCAGACCGGCCAGTCGCTCGGTCCAGTAGGTGACCTGCTTGGCGAACAAACTGTCCACATCGGACTCGTCACCCAGCAGAGACCGCTGCCACAACGTGTAATCCGCATACTGCACCGGTAGCGGCGCCCAGCTGGGAGCGGTCTTCACGCACCGCGCGGTGTAGGCGTTCACGAGATCCCGGGCCAGCGGGCCCAACGACCAGCCGTCACCGGCGATGTGATGCACCAGCACCAGCAACACCGACGTCGACTCATCCACCTCGAACAACGTCGTCCGGATCGGGATCTCCCCCGCCAGATCGAACTCGTACCGCGCCGCCACGGCCAGCGCCCCGGCGAGGTCGTCCTCGCCGACCCGCTCGGTCCGCAGCGACAGCCCGGTGTCCAGGATCCGCTGCCACGGACGCCCGTCCCGCTCGGGGAACACGGTCCGCAGCGATTCGTGGCGCGCGACGACGTCGTTGAGCGCCGCTTCGAGCGCGTCCCGGTCCAGCTCCCCGCTCAGGCGCAGCGCCAGCGGGATGTTGTAGGTCGGCGACGGCCCCTCGAACTTGTGCAGGAACCACAACCGCTGCTGCGCGAACGACAGCGGCAGCACCTCGGGTCGCTCCTGCCGCACCAATGCCGGGCGGGCGGCGTCCCCCGTCGACAGCCGTTCGGCGAGCCCAGCCGGTGTCGGCGTCTCGAACAGCGCCCGCACCGGCAGTTCGACCGCCAGCGCGCCGCGGATGCGGCTGATCAGCCGGGTCGCGAGCAGCGAATGCCCGCCCAGGTCGAAGAAGTCGTCGTCGACGCCCGCCGACGGCACGCCGAGCACCTCGGCGAACAACCCGGCCAGGATCTCCTCGTGCGGCGTCGACGGCGCCCGCCCCGCGGCCACCGGCGCTTCCGGCGACGGCAGCGCCGCGCGGTCCAGTTTCCCGTTGGCGGTCAGCGGAATCGCCGGGACGCGCAGCACCACCGACGGCACCAGGTGTTCCGGGAGCCGCTCCCGCGCGTACCGCCGCAGCGCGCCGACCTCCGATTCGCCGGAGACGACGTAGGCGGCCAACCGGTTGTCGGCCGCGATCACCACGGCCTGCGAGACGGCGGGATGCGCGCGCAGCACGGCTTCCACCTCGCCCGGTTCGATCCGGAAGCCGCGCACCTTGACCTGGTCGTCGGCCCGGCCGACGTACTCCAGCCCGCCGTGCCGGTCGCGCCGCACGACGTCACCCGTGCGGTACATCCGGGAACCCGGCGCCCCGAACGGATCCGCCACGAACCGGCTCGCCGTCAGGCCGGGACGGCCGAGATAGCCCCTGGCCACACCGGCCCCCGCCACGTACAGCTCGCCGGCGACACCGGGCGGTACCGGGCGCAGGCCCGCGTCGAGCACGTAGGCCGCCAGATCCGGCAGCGGCTCCCCGATCCTGCTGGCCGTCGCCGCCGCGGCCGAACCGCGGTCCAGCTCCAGGTAGCTGACGTGCACGGTGGTTTCGGTGATCCCGTACATGTTGACCAGCAACGGGGCCCGGTCCGGATGCCGCTCGTACCAGGCGGCGAGCCGGGACAGGTCCAGCGCCTCCCCGCCGAACACGATGGTCCGCAGGGACGACGGCAGCGGAGTCTCGCGCTCGGCCTCGGCCAGCTGGGAGAACGCCGACGGCGTCTGGTTGAGCACCGTTACCCGCTCGCGGGCCAGCAACCGCACGAACCGCTCCGGTGACCGGCTGACCTCGTGGGACACCACGACCACGGACCCGCCCCAGGCCAGCGCGCCCCACAGTTCCCACACGGAGAAGTCGAACGACGCCGAGTGGAACAACGTCCAGACGTCCTCGCGGCCGAACCGGAACCACGGCTGGGTGACCTCCAGCAGCCGTGCGACATTGCGGTGCGGTACCACCACGCCTTTGGGCGCGCCGGTCGATCCCGACGTGTAGATCACGTACGCGGCTTGACCGGGGTCGCCCGGCACACCCGGGTCCGTGCCGGGATACGCCTCCAGTGCCGCCCGCACCTCCGGCGCGTCGAGCACGACGGCCCCGGGCACCGCCGTCGCCGAGATCGCCAGCACCCGGCTCGGGGCGGCGTCGTCGAGCAGGTACGTGATGCGCGCGGCGGGGTAGTCCGGGTCGACCGGGACATACGCGGCCCCGGCCTTGAGGACGCCCAGGATCGCGGCGACCAGTTCGGCCGACCGCGGCAGCAGCAGGGCCACCCGGTCTTCGCGACCGATCCCGCCGTCGAGCAGCAACCGGGCCACGCGGTTGGCCCGCGCGTTCAGCTCCGCGTACGTCCACCGGGTGTCCCCGGACACGATCGCGACGGCGTCCGGCCGCTCCCGCACGTGTTCCTCGAACAGTTCCGGCAGCAGGCGTCCGGCGGTGCCGGGCCCGGGCGGGGCGAGCAGGGCCGCCCGTTCCCGCGGGGCGAGGATGTCCGCGTCGCCGATCGCCGCGGCGGGGTCGGCGGCGACCGCGCGCAGCAACCGCTCCCAGCGGGCTACCAGCGTCGAGACCGTCTCGGCGTCGAAGATGTCGGTGGCGTACTCGACCAGGACCGACACCCCGGCGGGCTCGCCGTCCGCGCCGGTTTCCTCCGTGACGCTGAAGAACAGGTCGAACCGCGACGTCCGGGTCGACGCGACGTCGAGGCTCGCGGTGAGACCCGGCGGCCCGAACCGGCCGCGCTCGTTGTTCTGCAGCGCCAGCGCCACCTGGAACAGCGGTTGATGCGCGGTGGAGCGCTGCGGGTTGAGCAGCTCCACCAGGTACTCGAACGGGACGTCCTGGTGCGCGTAGGCCGCCAGGCTCGTCTCACGGATCCTGGCCAGCAGCTCGGTGAACGACGGATCGCCCGAGGTGTCCGCGCGCAGTACCAGGGTGTTGACGAAGAAGCCGATCAGGTCGTCGAGCGCGTCGTCGGTCCGGCCGGCGACCGGCGCGCCGAGCGGGATGTCCGTCCCCGCGCCGAGCCGGGTGAACAGGGCGGCCAGCGCGGCCTGCAACACCATGAACACCGTCGCGTCACCCGAGCGCGCGAGGTCGACGAGCCGCCCGTGCAACCCGGCGTCGAGGGTGAACCGGGCCAGGTCGCCGGCATAGGACGACACCGCGGGCCGCGGCCGGTCGAGCGGGAGGTCGAGCTGTTCGGGGATCCCCGCCAGCCGATCCGTCCAGTACCCGACCTGATCGGCCAGCAGACTTCCGCGCTCGTCGAGCAGGTTCCGCTGCCACAGCGTGTAATCCGCGTACTGCACCGGCAAGGGTGTCCATTGTGGACGTTCGTCGGCTCGGCGGGCGGTGTACGCGGTGGTGAGGTCCCGCGCGAGCGGGCCGACGGACCAGCCGTCGCCCGCGATGTGGTGCAGCACCACGACCAGCACCGACCGGTCCGCGCCGAGTACGCAGAGCCGCGCCCGGAGCGGGATGTCGGTGGCCAGGTCGAACCCGCGGGTGGCCGCCCGCGCCACCGCGTCCTCGACGGTGTCTTCGGTGACTTCGACGACATCGAAATCGAGGGACACGCTTGCGGCGTCGAGGATCTCCTGGTGTGGTTCGCCGTCCACGTCCGGGAAGACCGTGCGCAGGCTTTCGTGCCGTCCGACGACGTCCTCCAGCGCCTGGCGGAGCACCCCGGCGTCCACTTCGCCGGTCAGCCGGAGCACGAGCGGGATGTTGTAGGTGGCGGACGGACCTTCCAGCGCGTAGAGGAACCAGAGCCGCTGCTGTGCGAACGACAGCGGCACGACCTCCGGCCGCGGCACCGGCACCAGCGCCGCGCGGTCGCGGCCCGGATCGCCGAACCGCCCGGCCAGCCCGGCCACGCTGGGCGTTTCGAACAGCGCGCGCACCGGGATCTCGGTGTCGAGCACGCTCCTGATCCGGCTCACCAGCCGGGTCGCGAGCAGGGAATGCCCGCCCAGATCGAAGAAACCGTCGTCGACGTTCACCGACGCGAGGCCGAGGAGCTCGGCGAACAGCCCGCACAACAGCTCTTCGCGCGCGGTGCCCGGCGGACGCTCCCCCACCGGAGCGTGTTCGGGGTCGGGAAGGCGGGTCGCGGCTGTCGTCACCACGGCGTCCGGCGTCAGGTAAGCGGGCAGCTCCGCGCGAAGCGCCTCGAGCGCGGCGTCACCTTCGACGACGACATAAGCCGCCATCCGCCCGTTTTCCCTTGGCACCACTACGGCCTGGGTGACGCCGGGGCGGCGGCGCACCCACTCGGCGGCCACGTCGAGCCGCTCCCGGCTGTCCCAGTCGCCGGTTCCGGCCTGCCGCACGACCGTCCGCCGGGGCCTGGGCACCAGACCCCGCAGCACCACCGGGAGCTCGCCGGACGCGGCACGGTCCCGCAGCGCGGCGAGGTCCACGTCGACCGGCGCGACCACCGTCTCGGCCACGCCCAGCGCGCGGTCGAACAACGCCAGCCCGTGCTCCTCGGTCATCGCGGTGATGCCGGACCTGTTCAGCTGCACCAGATCCGCCTCGGTGAGACCGCCGGCGGCCACCGTGCGCCAGAGCCCCCAGGCGAGGGAGACCGCGGGCAGGCCGAGTGCGCGGCGATGCGCCGCCAGCGCGTCGAGGAAGGTGTTCGCCGCCGCGTAACCCGCCTGGCCCGCGTTGCCGATGATCCCGGAGAACGAGGAGAAGAGCACGAACGCCGCGAGGTCCCGGTCCGCGGTGAGTTCGTGCAGCTGCCAGCCCGCGTCGACCTTGGGGCCGAACACGCCCGCGAGCCGGTCCGGCGTGATGTCGGCCAACGGCGCGTCGTCGATGAGGCCGGCCGTGTGGACGACGGCGGTCAGGTCGGGAATCGACGCCAGCACGCCGGCCAGCGCGGCCCGGTCGGACACGTCGCACGCGACGACCCGCACCCGCGCTCCCAGCGCGGCGAGTTCGTCTCGCAGCGTTTCCGCGCCCGCGGCCGCGAGGCCCCGCCTGCTCACCAGGACCAGGCCGCGCACCCCGTGCCGCTCCACGAGCCGGCGTGCCACCAGCGAGCCGAGCGCCCCGGTGCCGCCGGTGACCAGAACCGTTCCCGCCGAAGGGAAAGCGACGTCGTGCGCCTCGGCCGCCTTGGTCACGCGCGGGACGTACCGCCGCCCGGCACGGACGGCGAGCTGCGGCTCGTCCCGGTCCAGCGCGACCGCGACCGCCCGGCGGACGTCGTCGGCTCCGGCCCGCCGGTCGACGTCGACCAGCAGGAACCGGCCCGGATACTCCGAGGCCGCCGAGCGCACCAGCCCCCACAGCGGGGACATCGCGAGATCACCCACGACGCCGTCTCCGGCGGCGACGGCTTCCCGCGTCACCACGACGAGCCGTCCACGCTCGCCGGCAAGGGTTTCCTGGGCCAGCCGCAGCACCCGCCGCGACACGTCATGTGCCTGACCGGTCACGTCGCCGTCCGGGTCGCCGAAGCACGGCAGGACCGTGACCGGCGAGTGCTCGTCCGAGCCGAGGCCCCACGGGTCGTCGCCGGGAACCCGCCACCGGCCGGGCTCGGGAGCCTCGCCGGACAACGGCATCCAGCCGGGCCGGTACAGCGAACCGCTGGCCGCGGGAAGCGCCGCGGGACGCGGGACGACGGAATCCACGGTCAGCACCGGGGTGCCGGACTCGTCGGTGACCAGCAGCGCCACCGCTCCATCCACAGTGGACACATCGGTGGTGTGGACACGGACGACGGCGGCGCCCGCCGCGCGCAGGTCCACGCCGGTGAACGTGACGTGCCCGCCGAAACGCCGTAGCACGGGGCCGAGCAGTGCCGGGTGGATGCCGAACGCGTCCGCGGACCGGTCCCCGGCCAGCTCGACGGCCTCCCCCTCGCCGTCCGGCTCGGGCACCCCGGCCCGGCCGGTGCCCGCGCTCAGCACACCGGAAGCGTGCCGGACCCAGTCCTCGCCGCGCCGGGCGTGCACGGCGATGTTCCAACGGCCCTCGCCGTCCGGGTCCACCGCGATGTGCAGTTCGACCGGACCGCCCGCCTCGACGGCCAGTGGTGTCTCGACGGTCAGCTCGTCGATCCGGTCGCAACCCGCCCGGTCGCCGGCGGCGATCGCCAGCTCCAGCAGGACCGCCCCGCCGTCACAGCCTGCCAGCCAGGGCTGCTCGCCCGGCGAGAGCCGCCCGGTCATCGTCCAGCCTTCGCCGTCCGGGCGCGGGATGACGGTGTCCAGCAGCGGATGGCCGTCGGCGTACCGTCCGGTGGCCTTCGGCGCGGGCCGCGTCCAGAACGACCGGTGCTGGAAGGCGTAGGTCGGCAGGTCCACCGCACGCGCCCCCGGCACCAGCGCGGACCAGCCGACGGCGCCGCCCGCGACGTGCAGGCCCGCGGCGGCCGACAGGAACTGCCGCAGTGAACCGTGCCCCCGGCGCAGCGTGCCGGTGACGGTGGCCTCGGCACCCGCGGACGCGGCGATGTCGCGGACGGCGTTGCCCAGCACCAGATGCGCGGACGGCTCGACGAACACGTCGTAGCCGGCGCCGAGCAGCAGCCGGACGGCCGGATCGAACCGGACCGGCTGACGCATGTTGCGGTACCAGTACTCGGCGTCGAGCGCGGTGCCGTCCACGGCGGCCACGTCCACAGTGGAATAGAACGGGATTTCCGCCGGGCGCGGGGTGATGCCCGCCAGCGCCTCCATCAGCGGTTCGCACAACACCTCCACGCGCGGCGAGTGCGAAGCGTACGCGGCGGAGAAGGTACGGAAGTCGATCCCGTCGCGGGTGCACCGCGCGGCGAGTTCCTCCAGCGCCGGGACGTCACCGGTGATGACCGTCGAGTCCGGCCCGTTCACCACCGCGACCCACAGCCGGTCCGGCCACTGCCGGAGCATGGCCTCGACGCGGTCGGCGGGCAGCGGCAGCCAGAGCCCGCCGCCCGCGCCCGCCAGCCGCGAGGCGATCTTGCTGCGCAGCGCGACCACCTTCGCGCCGTCCTCGAGGCTGAGCGCGCCCGCGACGCACGCGGCGGCGATCTCGCCCTGGGAATGCCCGAGCACCGCGGCGGGCCGTACCCCGGCCGACATCCACAGCTCGGCGAGCCCGAGCATGACCGCCCACAGCACGGGCTGGACGACGTCCACCCGCTCCAGCGATTCGCCGTCGCCCGCCAGCACGTCGGTCAGCGACCAGTCCACATAGGACTCCAGCGCGGCGGCGCACTCCTCGATCCGCGCGGCGAACACCGGCGACGACGCGAGCAGTTCCTTCGCCATGCCCGCCCATTGCGCGCCCTGGCCGGGGAAGACGAAAACGGTCTTGCCGACGTCACGGGCGAGGCCGGTCACCACGTTCGCGCCCGCCTCGCCCCCGGCCAGCGAACGCAGCCCGGCGAGCAGTTCCCCGGTGTCCGCGCCGAGTACCACCGCGCGGTGCTCGAACGACGACCGGTGCTCCGCGAGCGAGAAGGCCACGTCCCGCGCCGGCTGCGCCGCCACCGACTCCACGAGCCGATCCGCCTGTGCCCGCAAGGCTTCCGGCGTCTTCGCCGACACCGGCCACGCGAGCGCCACCGGCGGCGCGGCGGGCTCAACGGGCGCGGGCGCCTCGGCGGGAACCTCCTCCAGGATCACGTGGGCGTTGGTGCCGCTGATGCCGAAGGACGACACCGCGGCACGGCGCGGCCGGTCGGCCGCCGCCCACGCGCGGCCGGACTCCAGTACCCGCACACCGCCGGAGTCCCAGTCGACGTAGTCCGAGGGCGCGTCGACGTGCAGGGTCTTCGGCAGCCACCGGTTCCGCAGCGCCAGCACCATCTTGAGCACCCCGGCCACGCCGGCGGCGGCCTGGGTGTGCCCGAGGTTGGACTTGACCGACCCGAGCCACAACGGGTTTTCCGGCACCCGTTCCCGGCCGTACGTCGCCAGCAGCGCTTGCACCTCGATCGGGTCGCCCAGCCGGGTTCCGGTGCCGTGGCCCTCGACGACGTCGACGTCGCCGGTGCCCAGTTCCGCGTCGGCCAGCGCGGCGCGGATCACCCGCTCCTGCGCGGGACCGTGCGGCGCGGCGAGGCCGTTGCTGGCGCCGTCGGAGTTGATCGCGGTGCCCCGGATCACCGCCAGCACCGGGTGCCCGGCGGCACGTGCCCGGGAAAGCGTTTCCAGCACCAGCATCCCGGCGCCCTCGGCGAATCCCGCGCCGTCCGCGGCGGCGGCGTAGGCCTTGCACCGGCCGTCGGCGGAGAGCACCTGCTGGCGGGACATCTCGATCAGGTTGTTCGGTGTCGACATGACCGTCGACCCGCCCGCGAGCGCGATCGAGCACTCGCCCCGGCGCAGCGCGCGGACCGCGAGGTGCAGGGCCACCAGCGAGGAGGAACACGCCGTGTCGACGGTGAGCGCGGGGCCCTCCAGCCCGAGCAGGTAGGACAGCCTGCCGGACACGACGCTCAGCGCGTTCCCGGTCAGCACCTGGCCTTCCAGCTCTTCCGGGATCTCGCGCGGCGCGTAGTCGCCGACGCTCGCACCGACGAACACCCCGGCGGGCGTGCCCCGCAGGTCGCCGGGCCGGATGCCCGCCGTTTCCAGTGCCTCCCAAGCGGTTTCCAGCACGAGCCGCTGCTGCGGGTCCATCGCCGCGGCCTCCAGCGGGCTGATCCCGAAGAACGCCGCGTCGAATTCGCCCGCGGCGTCGAGGAACCCGCCGCCCCGCGCGTGGCACCGGCCCGGCTCGTACGGGTCGGGGTGGTAGAGCTCGTCGAGATCCCAGCCACGCCCGGCGGGCATGCCGGTGATCACGTCCCGTTCCCCGGCGACGACCTCCCAGAGGTCCCGTGCGTTCGCGACGCCACCGGGATACCGGCAGCCGGTACCGACGATCGCGATCGGCTCGCGGGTCCCGGCGGTCAGCTCCCGGTTGCGCGCGCGAAGTCGTTCGTTCTCCTTCAGCGCGGCCCGGAGGCCCTCGACCAGCTGGTCGGCAGACGCGG
Source organism: Amycolatopsis sp. NPDC058986 (assembly GCF_042741125.1). Taxonomy (NCBI): domain Bacteria; kingdom Bacillati; phylum Actinomycetota; class Actinomycetes; order Pseudonocardiales; family Pseudonocardiaceae; genus Amycolatopsis; species Amycolatopsis sp. NPDC058986. The sequence continues at coordinate 35,658 of NZ_JBHYJW010000025.1, forward strand.
TCATGGGCGGCAAGCTCCTCAGTCGGAAAGTTCGGTGTCCAGCGCCATGCGCACCAGGCTCATGGCGTCCATCCCGTCGAGCGGGTCCCCGTCCCCTGCCGCGAGGGCGGGGGCGGGCTCCGGGGCGGCCAGCCGCCGCAGGTACCGCACCACCGCGGCCGGGGAAGGGTGGTCGAAAACGAGCGTGGCGGGCAGCGGGAACCCGGTCGCGGCGGTCAGCCTGCCCCGCAGCTGGACCGCGGCGAGCGAACCGAATCCGAGGTCCTTGAACGCCGCGTCGAGCGGGACACGGGCGGGCTCCTCGTGGCCGAGCACGACGGCGGTCTGTGCACGCACCATCCTGGTCAGCTCCCGCTCCAGCTCCTCGGCGGACAGGGAGGCCGGATCCACCGCCCACGCGGTGTCCACAGTGGACTCGACAGCGGGGCCGCCCGCGAGACCCCGCAACGGCGCGGGCAGCCCGTCCCCCGCCCGCAGGCGGCCGGGGTCGAGTGCGATCGGGGCCAGGACGGCCTCGCCCGAGGCCACCGCCGAGTCGAACAACGCGAGCGCGCGGGCCGGGAGCAGCGGGCTGATGCCCCAGCGGCCGAGCCGCTCCAGGTCGGCGCCGCCCAGATGCCCGGTCATCGCGCTTTCCGCGGCCCACAGGCCCCAGGCCAGCGACGTCGCGGGCAGGCCGAGGGCGCGGCGGTGCCAGGCCAGCGCGTCGAGGAACGCGTTGCCCGCCGCGTAGTTCGCCATGCCCTCGTGGCCGAGCAGGCCCGCCGTCGAGGAGAACAGCACGAACGCGGCGAGGTCGAGCCCCGCGGTCAGTTCGTGCAGGTTCCAGGCGCCGTCGACCTTCGGGGCGAGCACCGGGCCCAGCCGGCCGGGTGCCAGGTCCGGCACCAGCGCGTTGTCCAGTACCCCCGCGGCGTGGACGACCGCGCTCAGCGGCCGGTCCGGCGGAATGGTGTCGAGGACCGCCGCCAGCCGGGCGCGGTCCGCGACGTCGCAGGCCTCGACGCGCACATCGGCGCCGAGCGCGGCGAGTTCGGCGCACAACGCGGCGGCGCCTTCGGCGTCCGCGCCCCGCCTGCCCGTCAGCAGCAGCCGCCGGACACCGTGTTCGGTGACGAGGTGACGAGCCAGCGTCGCGCCGAGCACGCCGGTACCGCCGGTGACGAGCACGGTGCCGGTCCCGAAGGACGGACGGCCGTTGTCGCCGGCCTCCGCTTCCGCCAGGCGGGGCACGAGAATCCGGCCGTCGCGCAGGGCGAGCTGCGGTTCGCCGGTGCCCAGCGCGCGGCCCAGCTCCGCGGACGTCACCTCGCTGTCGGCGTCGACGAGGACGAACCGGCCGGGGAACTCCGACTGGGCCGACCGCAACAGGCCCCAGACCGGTGCCTGCGCCGGATCGACGTCCTCGTCCGCGGTGGCGACGGCACCCCGGGTGACGACGACGAGGGGGCCCGTCCGGTCCCCGGCAAGCCGTTCCCGGACGAGTTCCAGCACCCGGCGGGCTTCCGCGTGCGCGGACTCGACCACCGCCGCGCCACCCTCGGCTACGCGGACCACGGAACCGGCCGCTCCGGACGCCGCCGGGGCGGGTACCTCGGCCCAGCCGAGCCGGAACAGCGATCCCGGGGCCCGCACCGGGCCCTCGCGCCAGAACCGGCGGCGCTGGAAGGCGTAGGTGGGCAGCTCCACCCGGCGCCCGCCGGGGAACACGGTCGCCGGGTCGAGCGCGGCGCCGCCGAGCAGCAGATGCCCGAGCGCCTCGGTCACCGCGGGCCGGTCGCGCCGCAGGACCGGCACGCACGCCAGGTCCGGCAGCATCGAGGTCAGCGTGCCGTCCGGGCCGAGTTCGAGGAACGTCGTGACGCCCCGCTCGCCGAGCGTCGCGACCGCGTCGGCGAAACGCACCGGCAGGCGGAGCTGATCGGCCCAGTAGTCCGGTGAGGACAGCTGCCCGGGTGTCGCCTCCCGCCCGGTCACCGTCGACACGATCGGGATTTCGGGCTCGTGGAAGGACATTCCCTCGAGGACGGCCAGCAGGCCGCCGCGTGCACTGTCCATATGGGACGAATGGAAGGCGTGGCTGACCCGGAGCCGCTTGAAGTCCCGGCCCTGCGCGGCGAAGTACCCGCCCAGCAGGCCGATCGCGTCCGCGTCGCCCGACACGACCACCGACGCGGGCCCGTTCACCGCCGCCAGGCACACCCGGCCGGGGACCACCGCGCCGATGACGGCCAGCACCTCGTCCTCGTCCGCGCGGACGGCGGCCATCGCGCCGCCGGACGGCGCCGCCTGCATCAGCCTGCCCCGCGCCGCGACCAGCGCGCAGGCGTCCGGCAGGGTGAACACCCCCGCCACGTGCGCGGCGGTGATCTCGCCGATCGAATGTCCCGCCAGCACGTCCGGCCTCGCGCCGTGGTGTTCGAGCAGCCGGAACAGCGCCGTCTCCAGCGCGAACAGCGCGGGCTGGGCGAACTCGGTGCGGTCGAGCAGCTCGGCGCCCGCCCCGAAGACCACCTCGCGCAGCGGTTTCGGCAGCTGCCCGTCCAGCTGCGCGCACACCTCGTCGAAGGCCGCCGCGAACACCGGGGAACCCGCCGCGAGCGCCCGGCCCATGTCCGGGTACTGCGCGCCCTGCCCGGCGAACAGGAACGCACGGCCACCGTCCGCGCGCCGCCGCGGAGGTTCGTCGCCGGATTCCACAGCGGCGAGCGCCGCGAGCAGCTCGTCACGGTCCGCGCCCGTGACGACGGCCCGGCAGGCGAGCCGGGCCCTGGTCGTCGCGAGGGACAGCCCGACGTCGGCGGCACTCACGTCCGGGTTCCCCGCGACGAACTCGCGTAGCCGTTTCGCCTGCGCCCGCAGGGCTTCCGGCGTCGCGGCCGAAACCAGCCAGGGCACGGGACCCGCCTCACCGTTCGCCCGCCGCTCTTCGCCGTCGCCCTCTTCGAGGATCAGATGCGCGTTGGTCCCGCTGATCCCGAACGAGGAGACACCCGCGCGGCGCGGACGCCCGGACTCCCAGTCACGGGCCTCGGTCAGCAGGCGCAGCCCGCCGGATGTCCAGTCCACATGGGACGAAGGCGCGTCGATGTGCAGGCTCGCCGGGAGCTTCCGGTGCCGGAGCGCCTGGACCATCTTGATCACCCCGGCCACGCCCGCCGCGGCCTGGGCATGGCCGAGGTTGGACTTCAGCGACCCGAGCCACATCGGTTCCTCCCCGCGATGGGCCTGCCCGTAGGTCGCCAGGAGTGCCCGCGCCTCGACCGGGTCGCCGAGCGCGGTTCCGGTGCCGTGCCCTTCGACCGCGCCGACCTCGGCGGCGGTGAGCCCGGCGTCGGCCAGCGCGCCGGTGATCACCCGCTGCTGGGCGAGCCCGCTGGGCGCGGTGAGGCCGTTGCTCGCGCCGTCGGAGTTGATCGCGGAGCCACGGATCACGGCGAGCACCCGGTGCCCGTGCCTTCGCGCGTCCGACAGCCGTTCGACCAGCAGCATCCCGGCGCCTTCGGCCCAGCTGGTGCCGTCCGCGGCCGCGGCATAGGCCTTCGACCGGCCGTCCGGGGCCAGCCCGCGCTGCCTGCTGAACTCGACGAAGATCCCCGGCGTCGGCATCAGCGTCACCCCGCCCGCGAGCGCCAGATCGCAGTCCCCCGCCCGGAGCGCGCGCACGGCCAGGTGCGTCGCCACCAGCGACGAGGAACAGGCGGTGTCGACGGTGAGCGCGGGACCTTCGAGCCCAAAGGTGTAAGCCAGCCTGCCGGACAGGACACCCGCGGCGGTGCCGGTCAGCAGGTAGCCCGAATCGTCCTCCCCGCCTTCGTGCAGCCGCGGCCCGTAGTCCCCGGCCCCGCCACCGACGAACACCCCGACCGGCGCGCCGCGCAGCGCGTGCGGGTCGACACCGGCGTGTTCGAAGGCCTCCCATGCGGTTTCCAGCAGCACGCGCTGCTGGGGGTCCATCGCGAGCGCCTCGCGCGGGGCGATGCCGAAGAACTCCGGGTCGAACCCGGCGATGTCGTCGAGGAACCCGCCGGACCGCGTGTGGCTGCTGCCGGGCCGGTCGGGATCGGGATCGTGCAGCGCGGCGAGATCCCAGCCGCGGTCCCCGGGGAACGGGCCGATCACGTCGTCGCCCCGCGACACCAGGTCCCACAGCCGGTCCGGCGAGTCGGCCCCGCCCGGCAGGCGGCAGGCCATCCCGACGATCGCGACGGCCTCGCCGTCGGCGGGCCGGGTGCGCGCGGCCGCAACACGGGGCGGTTCGCCGAGTGACGCGGCGAGGAGTTCCGGGGTCGGATGGTCGAACACGGCCGCGGGCGACAGCGGTCTGCCGAGGGTGCCGCTCAGCCGGTTCGCGAGGTCGGCGACCGCGACCGAGTCGAAGCCGAGCGCCTTGAACGTCAGCGCCGGATCGACCGCCGCCGGGCCGGGATGGCCGAGCACGGCCGCCGCCGTGGCGCGGACCAGGCCCAGCGCGTCCGTACCGGGCGACGGCGACGGCGCGGACGGCGCCGCGTCGGCGCCGAGCCAGTGCCGGCGGCGTTGGAAGGCATAGGCGGGCAAGGGAATCCGGCGGGCGCCGGCGAAATCCAGTCCGGCGGACCAGTCGACGTCGACCCCGCGGACGTGGAGTTCGGCGAGCGACGTCAGCAGCCTCCGCCGCCCACCCTCACCGCGCCGCAGGGTGCCGGCGACCGTGACCGGGGCGTCCCCGTGCGCCCCCTGGAGCGCCGTGGTCAGCACCGGATGCGCGCTGACCTCCACGAACGTGCGGAACCCGTGTGCGGCCAGCAGTTCGGTCGCCGGGCGCAGCAGCACCGGCCGCCGGAGGTTCCGGAACCAGTACTCCGCGTCCAGTCCCGCCGTGTCGAGCACCGTGCCGGTGACCGTGGAGTAGAACGGGATCTCCGACGACCGCGGCCGTACGTCGGCGAGTTCGCGCAGCAACGCCTCACGCAGGTCGTCGACGGCTTCGGTGTGCGACGCGTACCCGACCGGGATCAGCCGGGCACGGACACCGCGCTCGGTGCACGCCGCGACGAATCCGCGCACGTCACCGGGCGGGCCCGCGACCACGGTCGAGGACGGACCGTTCTCGGCGGCCACGGTGAGCGAACCGCCGATGGCGGCCCGTACCTCGGCCGCGGGCAGCTCGATCCCGGCCATCGCGCCGGTGCCGTCGATCGCGGTCAGCGCCCGCGACCGCAGGGCGACGATCTTCGCGGAGTCCTCCAGTGACAAGGCGCCCGCCACGTACGCCGCGGCGATTTCGCCCTGGGAGTGGCCGGCCACCGCCTCGGGACGCACCCCGAACGCGCGCCACTGTGCCGCCAGCCCGATCATCATCGCCCACAACGCGGGCTGGACGACCTCGACGCGGTCGAGCACGCTTTCGCCGTCCCGCAGCACCTCGACGAGCGACCAGTCCACATAGGACTCCAGGGCCGCGGCGCAGCGGGCGATCTCCGCGGCGAACACCGGCGAGGTGTCCAGCAGCCCGGCGGCCATCCCGGCCCACTGCGAGCCCTGGCCGGGGAAGACGAACGCGATCCGCCCGGCGTCCCCCGCCACCCCGCCGGCCACCGCGGGATGCGGCTCGCCCCGCTCGACGGCGTCGAGCGCGTCTTCGAACCCGGCCCGGTCCCCGGCGATCAGCACCGCGCGCACGGGCAACGGGGTACGGGTGGTGGCCAGCGAGAGAGCGACGTCACGCGGGTCCTCGCGCACGACCTCGCGCAACCGGCCCGCCTGGGCTCGCAGCGCCCCGGCGGAGGCAGCGGACACTACCCAGGGCAGCACTCCGGCGGGTTCGCGCGCCGGGCTCACCGGTGCTGGAACGGGCGCCGCGTCGGACAGGACGACGTGACAGTTCGTGCCGCCGACGCCGAAGGAGCTGACCCCGGCGACGCGCTCGCCGTCGGTACCGTCCCATCCGGCCGTCTCGGTGCAGACCCGCAGGTTCAGCTCGTCGAGCGGGATCGCCGGGTTCGGGGTGGTGAAGTGGAGGCTGGGCACCAGCAGCCGGTTCTTCAGGCACAGCACGGTCTTCAGCAGCCCGGCGATCCCGGCCGCGGCCTCCAGGTGCCCGAGGTTGGTCTTGACGGAACCGACCCGCAGCGGCGGGCACCGGCGGCCGCGCACCCCGCCGAGCGCCGCGGCCTCGATCGGGTCGCCGACCCTCGTCCCGGTGCCGTGCAGTTCCACGTACCCCGCGAGGGCCGGGTCCAGTCCCGCCCGCTCGTACGCGAGCCGCAGGACCTCCTGCTGTGCCGCGCCGTCCGGCACGGCGAAGGCGTCGCCGCCGCCGTCGTTGTTGACCGCGCTGCCGCGCAGCAGGCAGTGGATCGGGTCGCCGTCGGCGAGCGCCCGCGAGCGCGGCTTGAGCAGCACCAGCCCGCCGCCCTCGCCCCGGACGAAGCCGTCGGCCGCCGCGTCGAAGGTGCGGCACCGGCCGCTGGGCGACAACGCGCCGAACCGGGCGGCGGCGAACGCGTTATCCGGCAGGAGGTTCAGCTGGACCCCGCCGGCGAGCGCGAGCGCGCACTCCCCGCGCCGGAGGCTCTCGGCGGCCAGGTGGACGGCGACCAGCGAGGAGGACTGCCCGGCGTCCACGGCGTAGCTGGGGCCGGACAGGCCGAGGAAGTACGACAGCCGGTTGGCGATCGCGCCACGCTGGGTGCCGGTGAAGGTGTGCGCCGTCCTGGCCGCGGCGCCGAGCCGGTCGAGCAGCACGGCGTAGTCGCCGGAGGCGGCGCCGACGAAGACTCCGGTGCGCTCCCGCCGCGCGGCGGGACCGAGGCCCGCGTCCTCCAGCGCCTCCCAGCCCAGTTCGAGCGCGAGCCGCTGCTGCGGGTCCATCGCGGCGGCCTCCCGGGGGGAGACGCCGAAGAACCCGGCGTCGAACTCGTCGACCCGGTCGAGAAATGCGCCGTACCGGACCGCGCTCGCCTGTTCGGCGGTCAATCCGGCACCGGCGAGCGAACTCTCGGGAAACCGTTCCCCCGGCACTTCGGAAACCGCGTCCGCACCCGCGCGGAGCAAACGCCAGAATTCCGCCGGTCCGCGTGCGCCGGGAAATCGGCAGGAAATGCCGACAACGGCGATCGGATCGTCGTCGTCACCACTCGTCGACATCGGGATCAGCAACTCGCGAAACGCATTGATGACATTCCTTTCCCCCACGAGGTATGACAAAAAATGTCACACCGCGAACGGCGCGCCAGAGGAAGGACAACTTGTCACCAAACCCCCCAGCGATGCCACGACCCGGCACCGCCCGAGTGCCGCCCCACCTACGGCCTCAGCCGCACCATACCAGCCTCGTTGCCGGACAAGCAAACCCCGCCCACATGCGGGAAATTATCCACCCCCAGCACGATCACCCGACGATAGGCACCGGATGTGGATCAAGACAAGCCGCCCGGCCGGATTTCATCCGGACAGCCCAGCGACCGCTCCGGCACACACCGGACTTACCCGCCCGGCGGGCGGAAGACTTGACCGGGTAATGAATTAAGCGCTTTCCGAAACTCGACGACCCGCCGCGTCTTCGCTACACTCGCCGCCGTGTCAAATCCTTGATCGGAGGCGGTCGTGCGCGGGAAAGACCGCAATTACACACTGGATACCATTCCAGGCTCCTGGGGCGGCCTCGGGCATATCGTCCGGCTGTGGCGGGATCCGCTGGGCTTTCTGGAAAGCCTGCCGAAATACGGCGATCTCGTGCGGCTACGGCTGGGCACGGTGCGGGTGTGGATGCTGTGCGACCCCGAGCTGACCCACCACGTGCTGCAGGACGGCCGCACGTTCGACAAGGGCGGCACCTTCGACGAGGCGACCCGGCTGATCGTCCAGGACGGGCTGGTGGTCGCCCCGCACGAGCCGCACAAACGGCAGCGCAGGCTCGTCCAGCCGGTGTTCCACCATCAGCGCCTCGACCAGTACGCCGCGCTGATGGACACCGAGATCCGCGCGGTGTCGGAGTCCTGGTCCGAAGACCGGGTCCTCGACGGCGTCGGCGAGATGCAGCGGCTGGCGATGCGGGTCACCGCGCGCACGATGTTCAGCTCCTCGCTCGGCGAACGGACGGTCGCCCAGGTCCGCGAGGACCTCACGAACATCATGGACGGCGCACGGCACAAGCTGTTCGCGCGCATGTCCGGGCTCGGCTGGGTCCCGACCGCGACCGGGCGGCGCTTCGACGCCTCGATCGCGCGGATGAACCGGACCGTCACCGACCTGATCGCCGACTACCGCCGCAGCGGCCGCGACCACGGCGACATGCTGTCCATGCTGCTGGAGAGCACCGACGAACACGGCGACGCGCTCACCGACGAGGAGGTGCACGCCCAGGTGCTGACGGTGTTCATGGCGGGCACCGAGACCACGGCCAGCCTGCTGGCCTGGGCGCTGCACCTGGTCTCGGGCGACGAGGACCTGCAGGACCGCATCCGCGAGGAGGCGCGTGCGCTGCCCGGCGAGAACATCGGCCTCGCCGACGTCGGCAAGCTCGCCCTGACCCGCCGCGTGCTCACCGAGGCCCTGCGCATGTACCCGCCGGTGTGGATCTTCCACCGGCGGCTGCGCACCGAGTCCAAGGTGCTTGGCCAGCGGCTTCCCGAAGGGTCGAACCTCTTCTACAGCCCGTACGTCATCCACCACCGGCCCGACCTCTACCCCGAACCGCACGAGTTCCGGCCGGACCGCTGGCTGCCCGGCGCGTCCGACCACCTGCCCAAGGGCGGCTACGTGCCCTTCGGCGGCGGCAGCCGCAAGTGCATCGGCGACGAGTTCGCGCACACCGAGTCGGCCATCGCGCTGGCCCGCATCCTCGGCACCTGGCGGCTGCGCCCCGAGCCCGGCGCCGTGGTGCGGCCCGCGGTCAAGGCGTCCCTGCGCCCGGATGCGGTCCGGCTGCGGCTGGGCCGCCACGCGCGCCAAGAGACATGAACCCCGCGCGGGAACCGGAGACGGAGAGCACCATGACCACCACGCCGGAGTCCACCTTTTCCTTGCTGGGGCCGGAATTCCAAGCCGACCCGTACGCCACGACGGCGCGGCTGCGCGAGGCGGGGCCCGCGGTGAAGGGCACCTTCATCGACGGCGAGCCGTGCTGGATGTTCGTCCGGGACGCCGAGGTCCGCACCATCCTCGACGACCCGCGGTTCGTGGTGAACCCGGCGTCGGTGCCCGGCGGCGCGGTGCCCGACCGCCGTGTCGAGGGCATGGTGGCGATCGGCATCGACGAGGAGATCGTCCGCCCGTACCTGAGCGCCAGCATGGCCGAGCTCGACTCGCCGGGCCATCCCCGGCTGCGGAAGCTGGCGTCGCGTGCGTTCACCGCGCGGCGCATCGCGGAACTGCGGCCCCGGATCGAGAAAGCCACCGAGGAACTGCTCGACGCGCTCCCGGAACACGCCGAGAACGGCGTAGTCGACCTCATCGAGCACTTCGCGCACCCGCTGCCGCTGACGGTGATCTGCGACCTGATCGGCGTCCCGGAGGCCGACCGTCCACTGTGGCTCGAATGGAGCCACGCGGCGATGTGGCACGTGAAGCCCGGCGCGATGACGCTCGCCGAGGCGATGCGCGCGATGGTCGGGCAGATCGGGGAGCTCGTCGCGCGGCGCCGGGCCGAGCCCGGCGACGACCTGATCGACGCGCTGATCCGCGCCCAGGACGAGGACGGCGACCGGCTCAGCGACACCGAGCTGGTCATGCTGCTGCTCGACCTCGGTGTCGCCGGGCACGAGACGACGTCGTACCTGATCGGCACCGGCACCGCCGCGCTGCTCACCCATCCCGACCAGCTTTCCCTGCTGCGCTCGGACCTCTCGCTGCTGCCGAAGGCGATCCACGAGCTGATGCGGTGGTGCACGCCGGTCATGCTGACCCGGCCGCGGCACGCCACGGTCGACCTCGACCTCGGCGGGGTGCCGATCGCCGCGGGCGAGCGGGTGATGGCGATCCTGCCCGGCGCCAACCGGGATCCGCGGCGGTTCCCCGAACCGGACCGGCTGGACATCACCCGTACCTACGAGTTCCGCGGCGAGCAGCACGTCGGCTTCAGCCACGGGCCGCACTACTGCCTCGGTGCCGGGCTGGCCAGGGAAGAGGGCGAGGTCGCGTTCGGCGCGCTGCTGCGGAAGTACCCGGACCTCGCGCTCGCCGTCGAGGAGTCCGAACTCGTATGGCAGCAACCACATCCGGGCATGCGCAGGCTGGCCGCGCTGCCGCTGCGCCTGTAACAGCTTGACGAGGGGGGATCTCGTTGACCACACCTGTACCGCTTTCGGCCGCCCAGCGGGAGATCTGGCACGCGAGCCGGGCCGACCCCGGCAACCCGGCCTACCATCTGGGGCTCTACCTCGACCTCGACGGCGCGGTGGACCACGACGTCCTGCGCCGGGCGCTGAACCGTACGCTCGCCGAGGCCGACGGCCTGCGTGTCACCTTCACCGAAACCGGGGACGACGTCCGCCAGGTCGTCCACGAACCGGCGGAGGTCGCGCTGCCGCTCGTCGAATTCGGCGACACGCCCGACCCGGACGCCGCTGCCGACGCGTGGATCAGGGCGCGGCTGGCCGAGCCGTGGAACCTCCACAGTGGACCATTGGCCGATTTCGCGCTGCTCGCCCTTTCCCCGCACCGGTTCCGCTGTTACCTCGGGTTCCACCACATCGTCATCGACGGCTTCGGGCTGAACCTGTTCAGCGAACGGCTCGCCCAGCTGTACACCCGGTTTCTCGCCGGGGAGCCCGCCGGCGAAAGCCCGTTCGGCTCTTTCGGCGATTACCTCGCCGAGGACGCCGCCTACCGGGAGTCGGCCGAGTTCGCCGAGGCCGGGAAGTACTGGGCGGACCGGCTGGCCGGCATCTCCGGGCCGACGTACCTCTCCGCGGGCGGCAGGCTGGCCCACGACGTCGTGCGCCGGACCACGTCGCTGCCGCCGTCGGTGTTCGCGGGGCTGGAGCGGGCCGCGTCGGACGCGGGTACCCGCTGGTTCCGGCTCGTCCTGACGGTGACCGCGGCCTACCTGGCGCGGATGCGCGGAGACGACGACGTGCTGCTGAGCATGGCGGTGGCCGGGCGCGCCACTCCGCTCGGCAGGACGGTGCCCACGATGGCCTCCACCGTGGTGCCGATCCGCGTCGCCGTCGACCCCGGCCGGACCTGGGCCGAGCTCGCCGGCGCGGTGTCGGCCGAGGTGCGCGCCGCCATCGCGGTCCAGCGGTACCGAGGCGAGGACGTCCGCCGTGACCTCGTCCGGCACGGCGGCGGGCCGTTCTTCGGGCCGATCGTCAACTCCGTGCCGTTCCAGGCGCGGTACTCCTTCGCCGGGATCACGGCGGACCTGCGCAACAGCTCGCTGATGCCGGTCGACGACCTGTCGGTGCTCTGCTATCCCACCGCGGACGGCGGCTTGCGGTTCGACACCGACGCCCACCCCGGCCGCTATTCGCGGCACGAACTCGACCGCCACCACGAGCGGCTGCTGCGCACGCTGACTGCCATCGCCGAGCACGGCGCCGGCGGCCGGGTCGGCGACCTGCACCTGGTCGACGACGCCGACCGCGCGCTGCTGGCAGCACGGCACGGCGCGCCCCGGCCGGTGCCGCCGTCGAGCCTGCCGGACCTGTTCGCCGCGCAGGCGGCCGCGACCCCGGGGGAAACCGCCGTCGAGTCGGAGCGGACAACGTTGTCCTACGCGGAACTCGACGCACGGGCCACCCGGCTCGCCCTGCGGCTCGTGGCCGCGGGAGTGCGGCCGGAGACGCCGGTCGCGGTGCTGATGCGGCGGTCGGCCGAGCTGATCGTCGCGGTGCTCGCGGTGGCGAAGGCGGGCGGCACGTACGTCCCGCTCGACCTGCGTTATCCCTTGCCGCGCCTGCGGAGCGTGCTGGCCGACGCACGGACGCCGCTGCTGCTCGTCGACCGGACGACCGCCACACACGAGGTCGTGGCCGAGCACCGCGCGCTGGCCGCGGACACCGACGAGCCGCCTGAGCCGGGAGTCGCCCTCCCGCAAAAGATCGATCCGGACTCGCTGCTCTACGTCATGTACACCTCGGGCTCGTCCGGCGCGCCGAAGGGCGTAGAGGTCACCCACCGCGCCGTGGCCGAGTTCGCTGCGGACAGCACGTGGACCGGGCAGGCGCACCGGCGGATCCTGGTGCACTCCCCGCACGCGTTCGACGCCTCCACCTACGAGATGTGGGTGCCGCTGCTGTCCGGCGGCCGCGCCGTGCTCGCGCCCGGCGACGTCGACGCCGCCCTGCTGCGCCGCTACGCGGGCGGCGGCCGGATCACCGCGGTCTTCCTGACCACCGGGCTGTTCCGGATGCTCGCCGAGGACGACCCCGGCTGCTTCGCCGGGCTCGCCGAGGTGTGGACCGGCGGTGAGGCAGGCTCACCACGCGCGTTCCGCCGGGTGCTCGACAGCTGTCCCGGCACGTCGGTGATCAGCGTGTACGGCCCGACCGAGACCACCACCTTCGCCACCTTTCACCGGCTCGGCCGCGACTACCGGCCGGAGGACGGGGTGCCGATCGGGAAGCCGATGGAGAACACCCGCGGCTACGTACTCGACGAGCGGCTCCGCCTCCTGCCGCCCGGCGCGGTCGGGCAGCTGTATCTCGCGGGCGGCGGGCTCGCGCGCGGCTACACCCGCTCCCCCGGGCTGACCGCCACCCGGTTCGTGCCCGATCCGTCCGGCCCGCCGGGACAACGGATGTACGCCACCGGCGATCTCGTGCGCTGGCGGCCCGACGGCGCGCTGGAGTTCGTCGGCCGGGTGGACCAGCAGGTGAAACTCCGCGGGTTCCGGATCGAACCCGGCGACATCGAGGCCGCGCTGACCGGGCATCCGGAGGTGGCGCAGGCGGCGGTCGTGGTGCGGGAGGACGGCGCCGCGGGCAAGCGGCTGGTGGCCTACGTCGTCCCGCGCGACCGGGAGGCCCCCGCCGCGCTGCCCGGGCACCAGGTCGCCGAATGGCGGGAGATCTACACCTCCGTCTACCGGGACGCGGACCGCGTCCCGCTCGGGGAGAACTTCTCCGGCTGGAACTCCAGCTACGACGGCGCGCCCATCCCGCTCGGCGAGATGACCGAATGGCGGGACACCACGGTGGCCGAAATCGCCGCGCTCGCCCCGCGGCGGGTCCTCGAAATCGGCGTCGGCTCGGGACTGCTGCTGGCGAAACTCGCGCCGCGCTGCGAGGAGTACTGGGGAACGGACTTCTCGGCGGAGGCGATCGACGCGCTGCGCACCCGGCTCGAAACGGAACCGGCGGGCCGGGTCACCCTGCGGCACCAGGCCGCCGACGACTGGACCGGGATCCCGGCGGGTTTCTTCGACACGATCGTCCTCAACTCGGTCGTCCAGTACTTCCCGAACGCGGGCTACCTGACCGAGGTCCTCCGCGCGGCCGTCCGCGTGCTCGCGCCCGGCGGCTCGGTGTACGTCGGCGACGTCCGGGTGCGCGCGCTGAACCGGGTGTTCCGCACCGCGGTGGAACTGCGGTCGGCGCGGGGCCGCGACCGGGTCGCGCTGCGGCGCACCATCGAGCAGAGCCTGTTGCTGGAGAAGGAACTCCTCGTCGATCCGGAGTTCTTCGCCGCGCTCGGCGCCCGGCTCGGCGACGTCGGCGGTTACCGGATCCGGCTCAAGCGGGGCCGCGCGCACAACGAGCTTACGCGCTACCGCTACGCGGCGGTCCTGCACAAGATCCCGCCGGTCGCGCCACCGGCCGAAACCGTGCTGCGCTGGGGCGCCGATGTGTCCACTCTGGACGAACTGAGGCCACCGGAGCACGAACGGCGGGTACGGCTGGAAGGCGTCCCCGACCGTCGCGTGTGGACGGAGATGCGGGCCGAACGGGCCTGGGCGTCGGCCGACGAAACCGGTGCGCTGGACGCGCTGAACACCTCGCCCGGGCCCGAAGTCCCCGATCCGGAGGACGTGTTCGAACACGGTGAACGGCTCGGCTGGCACGTCACGGCGCGCTGGTCGGCAGGCGCGAACGGCCGGACCGACTACGTCTTCACCCGGGGCCCTGCCGCCCCGGACCTCCCGCCGCCCGCGCTCGCGGACGTCCCCCTCTCCTCGTACGCGAACGACCCGGCGCGCTCCCACCAGCTCGGCGCGCTGACCGGGCACCTCGGCCGCTACCTCGCCGAGCGGCTGCCGGACTACATGGTCCCCTCGGCGTTCGTCGTCCTCGACCGGCTCCCGATGGGCGCGCACGGCAAGCTCGACCGGCGGGCGCTGCCCGCCCCCGTCCAGGACGCCGCGGGCGGTTCGCGGCAGCCCGCCACTCCCCGCGAGGAACTGCTCTGCGGGCTGTTCGCCGAGGTGCTCGGCCTGTCCAGGGTCGGCGCCGACGACGGGTTCTTCGACCTGGGTGGGCATTCCCTGCTCGCCACCCGCCTGGTCAGCCGGATCCGCACGGTGCTGGGCGCGGAGATCTCCGTGCGCGACCTGTTCGATCACCCGACCGTGGCGGGCCTCGCCCCCCACCTCGGCGACGAGGTCGCCCGGCCACCGCTGAAGCCGGTCCCCCGCGACGAAACCGTGCCGCTGTCCTTCGCGCAGCAACGGTTGTGGTTCCTGTCGCAGCTGGAAGGCCCGTCGGCGACGTACAACGTCCCGCTCGCCGTGCGGCTGACCGGCCCGCTCGACCGCCAGGCGCTGCGTGCCGCACTGGCCGACGTCGCGGAGCGGCACGAAAGCCTCCGCACGGTCTTCGCGGAGACGTCAGGCGAAGCGACGCAACGGGTCGTGCCGGCAGTCCCGGTGCTCACGGTGCGCGAGGTCGAGGACGTCGCCTCCGCGATCACCGCCGCCGCGAGCCGCGGCTTCGCGCTCGCCACCGAGCTGCCGATCCGCGCCGAACTGCTGGTACGCGGCGAGGAGCAGGTTCTGGTACTGGTGCTGCACCACATCGCCGCCGACGGCTGGTCGCTGACGCCGCTGGCCCGTGACCTCGGCACGGCCTACCGCGCCCGCCTCGACGGCGTCGCGCCGGGCTGGCCGCCGCTGCCCGTGCAGTACGCGGACTACACGCTGTGGCAACGAGAAGTCCTCGGGTCCGAAAAGGACCCCGGCAGCGTTCTCCACCACCAGCTGGCGTACTGGACGGACCGGCTCGCCGGTCTCCCCGACCACATCGACCTGCCGGCCGACCGGCCGCGGCAGGCCACCGCGTCGTATGCGGGCGACACCGTCCACTTCGGACTCGACGCCGAGCTGCACCGCGCACTGCGTACCCTCGCCCGCCGCCACGACGCGACGCTGTTCATGGTGCTGCAAGCGGGGTTCGCCGCGCTGCTGACCCGTCTCGGCGCGGGCACCGACATCCCGATCGGCACGCCGGTCGCCGGCCGCACCGACGACGCGCTCGACGCGCTGGTCGGGTTCTTCGTCAACACCCTCGTCCTGCGGACGGACACCTCGGGCGACCCGTCGTTCACCGAACTGCTGGCCAGGGCAAGGGAAACCGGCCTCGCCGCCTACGCCCACCAGGACCTCCCGTTCGAGTACCTGGTGGAGAAGCTCAACCCGCGGCGCTCACCCGCGCACCACCCGCTGTTCCAGGTTTCGCTCGCGCTGCAGAACAACGAGGAGGCCCGCTTCGACTTCCCCGGAACGGAAAGCAGCGCCGCGTTCGCTCCCGCCGCCGTGTCGCGGTTCGACCTGTTCGTCAACCTCACCGAGACGTTCGACGCGGCGGGCGCGCCGGCCGGGATCTCCGGCTTCGCCGAATACGCGACCGCACTGTTCGACCGCGAAACCGTCGAGGGGCTCACCGCCCGCTGGCACCGGCTGCTGCGTGACCTCGTGGACCATCCCGACCGCCCGATCGGCCGGGCCGCGCTCCTCACCCGCGCCGAACACCACCGGCTGCTGACCAGCCCCGCGACGTCGCCAGGCGGCCTTTCGCTGGCCGAGGTGTTCGAGGAGCACGCACAGCGCACTCCGGACGCCGACGCCGTCGTGTCCGAAGACGGCACCCTGTCCTACCGCGCGCTCGACGCGCGGGCGAACCACGTCGCGCGGGAACTGGCCGCGCTCGGAGTCGGCCCGGAACACCGTGTCGGCGTCCTGATGCCCCTCTCGGCCGATCTGGTCGCCGTCGTGCTCGGGGTGCTGAAGGCGGGCGGCGCGTACGTCCCGGTCGCCCCGGAACATCCCGACGCGCGGCTGCGGCACCTCCTCGCGGATTCCGGGGTCTCGGCGATCGTCGCCCCGGCGGGGGAAACCGGCCGGGCACGGCGGCTGGCTCCGTCCGCCGCGGTGTGGGCCCTCGAAATCCCCGACCAGCCCACCGCGGCGGGACTCCCGTCGCGGGTCACCGGCGACAACACGGCCTACGTGCTCTACACCTCCGGCTCCACCGGCGTGCCCAAGGGCGTCGTCGTGCCTCAGCGCGCCGTCACGAGCCTCGCGCGGGACACGTGCTGGGGCGACGCGCATCGCCGGGTCCTCCTGCACTCACCGCAGATGTTCGACGCGACGACGTACGAACTGTGGGTGCCGCTGCTCCGCGGTGGCACGGTTGTCGTCGGCAGGCGGGGGCCGCTGGACACCACCGTGCTCGCCGAGGACATCGCCGGGCACGGGGTGACCGCGCTGTGGCTGACCGCGGGCCTGTTCGGCCTGATGAGCGAGGAACGGCCGGACTGCTTCGCGAACGTCGCTCAGGTGTGGACCGGTGGCGACGTCGTCCCGGCGGCGGCCGTACGCCGGGTGCTCGCGGCACATCCCGGGCTGACCGTCGTCAACGGGTACGGACCCACCGAGACGACGGTGTTCGCGACGCGGCATTTCGTGCGCCGCCCACCGGAACACGGCGTCCCGATCGGCGGCCCGATGGACGACACCGGCCTGCGGGTGCTCGACGCCCGGCTGGAGCCGGTGCCACCGGGGGTACCCGGGGAGCTGTACGTCAGCGGTCACGGCCTCGCCCGCGGATACGCCGGGCAGCCGGGTGTGAGCGCGTCGCGGTTCGTCGCGGATCCCTTCGGGCCGCCCGGTTCCCGCATGTACCGGACCGGCGACGTGGTGCGCTGGAACCGGGCGGGCGAGCTGGAGTTCGCGGGCCGGGCCGACGATCAGGTCAAGATCCGCGGGTTCCGCGTCGAACCCGGCGAGGCGGAAGCGGTGCTGGCCACCGCGCCCGGGGTGGCCCAGGCCGCCGTCGTGGTGCGCGAGGACACGACCGGACGGCGTCTCGCCGGCTACCTGGTGCCCGAAGCCGGCCACGCCGCCGACCTCGCGAGCCTGCGTTCCCACCTGGCCGACCGGCTGCCCGAGTACCTCGTGCCCTCGGCGCTGGTCGTGCTGGACCGGCTGCCGCTCACCGCCAATGGGAAGCTCGACCGGCCAGCGCTGCCCGCCCCGGAGTCCACTTCGGACAGTGGGCACGGGCCGGACGGCGAGCGCGAGGCACTGCTGTGCGGGCTGTTCGCCGAGGTACTCGACCGGCCGCGGGTCGGCGTCGACGAGGATTTCTTCGACCTGGGCGGGCATTCGCTGCTCGCCACCCGCCTGGTCGGCCGGATCCGCGCTGCGCTGGACGTCGAACTGCCCGTCCGCGCGCTGTTCGACGCCCCGACGGTGGCGGGTCTCGTCCGGCATCTCGACCACGACCGGCCCGCCCGGCCGCCGCTGGCCCCGCGACACCGGCCCGAACCGCTCCCGCTGTCGTTCGCCCAGCGCCGCCTGTGGTTCCTCACCCGGTTGGAAGGGCCTTCGGCGACGTACAACATCCCGCTCGCGGTCCGGTTGCTCGGGCCGCTCGACGTCCCGGCCCTGCGGCGGGCCGTGGCCGACGTCGCCGGGCGCCACGAGGCGCTCCGCACGATGTTCCCCGAGGTGGACGGGGAACCACGGCAGCTGATCGCCGACGCCGTCCCGGTCCTGACGGTCCGGGACGCCACCGGGTCCGCTCCGGGCACCGTGGAAGCACTGGTCGAGTCGGCCGCGCACCACGAGTTCGACCTCGCGAACCAGCTGCCGGTCCGCGCCGAACTCCTGGCGAGCGGCCCCGGGGAGCACATCCTCGTCCTGGTGCTGCACCACATCGCCGCCGACGGCTGGTCACTGGCCCCGCTCGCTCGTGACCTCGGCACCGCCTACGCGGCCCGCCGCGACGGCGCCGCTCCCGGCTGGGCACCGCTGCCGGTCCAGTACGCCGACTACACGCTCTGGCACCAGGAAGCCCTCGGCTCCGGCGACGATCCGGAAAGCCCGCTGTACCGGCAACTCGAGTACTGGACGGGGCAGCTGGCGGGTCTCCCCGACCGGATCGGCCTGCCTGCCGACCGGCCGCGCCCGGCCATCGCCTCGTACGCCGGCGACACCGTCCACTTCGGACTCGACGCCGAGCTGCACCGCGCACTGCTCGCTCTCGCGCGAAGGCATGACGTGACGTTGTTCATGGTGCTGCACGCGAGCCTCGCCGCACTGCTCACCCGCCTCGGCGCGGGCACCGACATCGCCGTCGGCTCCCCCGTCGCCGGTCGCGTCGAGCACCGGCTCGACGACCTCGTCGGCCTGTTCGTCAACACACTGGTGATCCGCACCGACACCAGCGGCGACCCCAGTTTCGCCGAACTGCTCGCGCAAGTGCGAGAGACCAGCCTCGCCGCGTACGCACACCAGGACGTCCCGTTCGAATACCTCGTCGAGCGGCTGAACCCGCAACGGTCGACGGCGCACCATCCGGTGTTCCAGATCGCATTCGCGTTGCAGAACACCGAGGGCGCGCGGTTCGCGTTCCCCGGGCTGGAAAGCCGTCTCGACTTCACCACGCCCGCCGTCGCCCGGCTCGACCTGTTCCTGAGCCTGACCGAGACCCACGACGAATCCGGTGTGCCGGCAGGCATGACCGGCCTGATCGAGTACGCCACCGACCTGTTCGACCCGGCGACCGTCAGCGCGCTGGCAACCCGCTGGACGGCCGTTCTCCGTGCCATGACGGAGAATCCCGCCCAGCCGATCGCCGTTGACCTGCTGACGCCGGAGGACAGGGAAGCCATGGCGGCCCGCTGGCGTGAACGCGCTTCGCACGCCACGCCGTCGACGGTGCCCGAGCTGTTCGAGGCACAGGTGGCCCGCACCCCCGACGGGATCGCGCTGGTCGACGGCGCGGTGGAGTGGACTTACGCCGAGCTCGACGCGCGGGCGGAACGCCTGGCGGAACGGCTCGCGGCGCGCGGCGTCGGCCCGGAGCGGATCGCCGGGATCGCGCTGCCCCGCTCGGCCGAGCTGATCGCCGCGTTCCTCGGCACGGTCAAGGCGGGCGGGGCGTACCTGCCGATCGATCCGTCCTATCCGGACGAACGGCTGGCCTACCTGCTCGCCGACGCGGCCCCGGCGCTGGTCGTGACCACCACGGATCTCGCCGGCCGCCTGCCTGACGACGTTCCCGTCCTCCTGCTGGACGCCGAGGACGGCGAACCCGGTGCGCCACCCCAGCGTCCGTCGCCGCTCAACCTCGCGTACGTCGTGTACACCTCCGGCTCCACCGGCCGCCCCAAAGGCGTGCCGCTGAGCTACGAAGGCATCCCGGACCTGCTCGCGGAACTCCGGGAAACCCTCGCCGTCGAGCCGGGGCACCGGGTCCTGCAACTCGTTTCGCCGAGCTTCGACGCCTCGCTGTGGGACATCCTCGGCGCGCTGCTGTGCGGCGGGACGCTCGTGCTCGCTCCGCCACGGGCAATCACCGGCGACGAACTGGCGCGGTTCGCGGAACAGCATCGCCTGACCCACCTGACGCTGCCGCCCGCGGTGCTGTCCGGGCTGCGGCCGGGCAGCCTGCCCGAAGGCACGACGCTGACGGTGAGCGGCGACGTCTGCACGCCGCGGCTGGCGGCGGACTGGTCCGGCGGCCACCGGTTCTTCAACGGGTACGGGCCGACGGAGGTCACCATCGGCGCCACCACGTTCCGCTGTCATCCGGACGACGCGCGCGGTGTCGTCCCGATCGGGCGGCCGTTCCGCGGCCAGCGCGTCCACGTGCTCGACGAGCGGCTGCGTCCGGTCCCGCCCGGCGTGATCGGCGAACTGTACGTCGCGGGCAGCGGCCTCGCGCGTGGCTACCTCGGCAGGCCGGCGGCCAGCGCGTCGCGGTTCGTGGCGGACCCCTTCGGCGAGCCCGGCACGCGGATGTACCGCACCGGTGACCTCGGCCGCTGGACCGCCCGCGGCCTGCTGGAGTTCGCCGGGCGCGCCGACAACCAGGTCAAGTTCCGGGGATTCCGGGTCGAACTCGGCGAGATCGAGTCCGTGCTGTCCGGGCATCCCGGCGTCACGCAGACGGCCGTGGTGGTCCGCGAGGACACCCCGGGCGCGGCCCGCCTCGTCGCGTACTTCGTACCGTCGGGCCCGGACAGCGCCGTGGACGGTGCCGCGCTGCGCGAACTGGCCGCCACACGGCTGCCGGAATACATGATCCCGGCGGCGTTCGTCGCGCTCGACCGGCTACCGCTGACGACGAACGGCAAGCTCGACCACCGGGCGCTGCCCGTCCCTGCCGTGTCCGTCACCGGCCGGGCGCCGCGAACGCCGCGCGAAGATGTCCTTTGTGGACTGTTCGCCGAGGTTCTCGGTGTCGGCGGCGTCGGCGCCGACGACAGTTTCTTCGACCTCGGCGGCCATTCGCTGCTGGTGACGAAGCTGGCGGAGCGGATCCGCGCGGTGCTCGGCGTCGAACTCCCGGTGCAGGCTCTCTTCGAGGCGCCGACCGTCGCCGCGCTGGCCGAGCGGCTCGACGGCGGCGATTTCAGCGCCGGCGCGCTCGGCACGCTGCTGCCGCTGCGCACCGGCGGGCAGCACGCGCCGTTGTTCTGCGTTCCCCCGGTGACCGGGCTGAGCTGGACCTACGCCGGGCTGCTCCGGTATCTCGGCCCGGACTTCCCGGTGTACGGGCTGCAGACACGCGGCCTGACCGACTCCGCGGAACTCCCGGCCTCGGTCGAGCAGCTCGTCGGCCAGTACGCCGACGAGGTCACCAGGGTCCAGCCCGATGGCGCGTTCCAGCTCCTCGGCTGGTCGTTCGGCGGCATGATCGCGCACGCGCTGGCCGCCGAGCTGCGGCGCCGCGGCCGCGAGGTCGCGCTGCTCGTCCTGCTCGACACGACCCCGGCGGAACCGGCGCTGTGGGCGGCGACAGGGCAGAGCGCCGAGGTACCGGACGAACTCGCCCACGTCCAGCTGCTCGAGGCGCTCGGCGTCGCCGTCCCGCCCGGGGAACGGAACGGGCTCACCCGCGAGCGGTTCCTGGAGCTGGCCGGGACGAGCGGCACCGTGCTCGCGAGCCTGGCCGGGGAACAACTGCTGCGGATGATCCGCGTGATGCGCGCCAACCGGCGGATCATCACCGAGTTCACCCACGAACGGGTGAATGTCACCACGCTGCACTTCCTCGCCGCCGACGAGCCGTCCGGCCCGCTCGACCCCGGTGTCTGGCGGCCCTATCTCGAGGAGGAAGCCGAATCGTACGAGGTCGCGGCGGATCACCTGGGGATGACCTCGCCGGCGGCGCTGCGCGAGATCGGCCCGGTGCTGGAACGCGCGCTGCGCGAGATCGCCGCCGCTCCCGGGAAGACCCGCATGCCCACTTCACAGCGATTGTGAATAATTCCGGTGAGATGCCGTCGGGGCGAAGGGGAATCGGGGAGTGTTCGCTTACCTTTCCGGGGTGGTGCTGTTCGCACTCGGGGTTTGTGTCTCGGTGGCGTTGCATGAGGCGGGGCATATGGTGTCGGCGCGGGTGTTCGGGATGCGGGTGCGCCGGTTTTTCGTGGGGTATGGGCCGACGGTGTTTTCGTTCCGGCGAGGTGGGACGGAGTATGGGCTGAAGTGGATTCCGCTGGGTGGGTTTTGTGACATCGCGGGGATGACGGCGTTGGATGAGGTGACGCCGGAGGAGTCGCCGAGGGCGATGTGGCGGTTCAAGACCTGGAAGCGCACGGTGGTGATGTCGGCCGGGTCGATCACGCACTTCATCCTGGGTTTCGTGGTGCTGTACCTGATGGCCGTCACCATGGGCCTGCCCAACCTCACCGGGAAACCGGAGATCACGGCCGTGGCCCCCTGCGTGCGAGACGCCACCACCGCCGAGGCGGTGAGCAACCCGGTCTGCAGGCCCGGTGACGCGGCCCCGGCCAGGGCGGCCGGGCTGCGCGAGGGAGACGTCGTCCGGTCGGTCGGCGGGGCCACCACCACGACCTACCCCGAGGTCATCGCCGCACTCCAGCGGTCGGCGGGCCCGACGGCCATCGAGGTCGAGCGCGACGGCAGGCTGCTGCCGCTCGTCGTGGACGTCCCCCGCGTCGAGCGCCCGGTCGTCGCGGCGAAGGCGCCGAAGAACGCGCCGCCGGAGATCGTCAAGACCGGCTCGATCGGCGTGACCTTCCCGAAGATGCTCCACTACGGCGCAGGCGCCGGCGTCGGCGGCGCGCTCTCGTTCACCGGCGAGATGTTCGCGCAGACCTGGCAGCGGATCGTCGAGTTCCCGCAGCGGCTGCCCGCCGTGTTCACCGCGATCTTCGGCGGCGAGCGCGATCCGAACACCCCGGTCAGCGTCGTCGGTGCGAGCAGGCTCGGCGGCGAGGCTGTCGAGCAGGGCCTGTGGCCGGTGTTTCTGTTGCTGCTGGCCAGCCTCAACTTCTTCATGGGCATGTTCAACCTGCTGCCGCTGCTGCCGATGGACGGCGGGCACATCGCGGTGGTCTGGTACGAACACCTCCGCGATCGGGTGCGGAAACTGCGCGGCCGGGCCGCGGGAGGACCGGTGGACTACGGGAAACTCTCCGCGGTCACCGTCGTGCTCGTGCTGCTCGGCGGCGCGGTGCTGCTGCTGACCGTGACAGCCGACATCGTGAACCCCGTCCGGCTCTCCTAGCACCGCTCCGCGAGGCGTGGGAACAACACTTCCGCGCTGCCGCGGTCGATCGCTGCGGCCTGGCCATCGGCGAAATCGGCGTAGGTCTCCAGGAAGTGGTTGTAGTAGCCGCCCGCTTCCTCCGGAGCGAAGGGCCAGTCACTGCCGTAGAGGACGTGCCCGGGTTCGGCGAAGGCGAGCAGCGCGGGCAGCGCGCTGGGGCTCGCCGACAGCGCGGTGTCGAAGTAGAACCGCTTGAGATCACGGAGAATGTCGTCGGCGTCGCGATCCGGATCGACGACCGTGGCGGTCAGGCCAGAGAACCGGTATGCCGCGTAAGGCAGGAATCCCCCGCCGTGGGACGGGATCACCTTGACGTCCGGGTACCTGCGCGGCACGCCGGCCAGCACCAGGTTCACCGCGGTGCGCGTCGTGTCGAAGGCGTAGTCGACCAACGGTGCCGGAGTTCCGGGCAACAGATCCATCGGAGACTGCGCGGGGTGGACGAACACGACGGCCGCGCGCCGGTCGAATTCCGCCCACAACGGTTCGAAGTCCGGGTCGCCGAGATAACGCCCGTGGGCGTTGGACATCAGCACCACGCCGTCGGCACCCAGGACGTCCAGCGCGTAGGCGGCCTCTTCGAGAGCGCCGTCGACATCTGGCAGCGGCACGGAGGCAAAGGAGCCGAACCGGCCGGGGCGGTCCTTCACCATTTCGGCGCCGTATTCGTTGACGGCCCTTGCCAGGTCCCGTGCCCCGCGGTCGTGCTCTCGATCGAGGTGGACGCCCGGCGCGGTGACCGAGAGGACACCGGTGGCGATGTGCTGCCGGTCCATCATCGCGATCGCTTCGCCCGCGTGCCAAGGCGGAATGGCCCAGCCGCCGGACGTCAGGCCGCGCGAGTCCAGAACGCGTGCCCAGGCCGGGGGAACGATGTGCTGATGGACGTCGATGCGCGACGACATGATCATTGCCTACCCAAAAGTTAGCTTGCCAAATATTGCACATGCTAGGCTAACACTCATGCGAACCACGGGCATCGAGGAACTGGCGCAGGCCGCCGACCGGCTGTTCTACGCGATGCGGCGATCCAGGGCCTCGACCGTCGGCCAAGCCGGCGACGGGCTGTCCCTGGCCCAGCTGGCCCTGCTCGACCCGCTGACCGAAGCACCGGACGAGCTGGGCCTGCCGGTCGGCAGGCTCGCCTCCGCCGCCGAAGTCAGCGTGTCGACCGCCACCCGCATGCTCAAACAGCTCGAAACCAAGGGCGTGGTCGCCCGGCGCCGCTCCCCCGACGACGAACGTCAGGTGCTGATCAGCCTCACCGAGAACGGCGCCCGCCGCCTCGGCGCGATGCGCGACAGCCTGCGTGAACGGCAAGGCCGCGCGCTGAGCCAGTTCACCGCGGCGGAACGGCGCGAACTCACCGCGCAACTGCACCGGCTGGCCGATGTCATTCAGTCGAACCGCCCCTGAAGGTCCCGCTCACCGTCGTCTACCGTGACGAACGGACCGGGCGCGGCGATACGTCGAACGACCGAACGCAGGTCGACGGCGATCGGACAGTGGGCAGATCGCCACGGTCGGAGACGAAAGCGGGGTGACCGGTGAAGGAACGCGAGTTGCGGCGCCGCTGCAGGAAGCTGCTGAACGAACTGGATATCCAGCCACCGCTCGACGTCCTCGAACTGTGCCGCAAGGTCGGCGACCAGCGAGGCCGCCCGATCCGCCTGATCGCGCACCGGATCCCGGTACCGGGACCGTTCGGCGCCTGGATCGCCACCGGCAAGGCCGACTACATCGTGTACCAGCAGGACACGAGCAAGGCCCACCAGTGCCACATCATCCTGCACGAACTGGGCCACATGCTGGCCGGGCACAGCACCACCGCGGAGGACGACAGCCTGGTCGCCGAGCTGACCCCGGACGTCGCCCCGCCCGGTGACCTGCGCGAACGCTACCCGGACCTGGAACCGGAGTCGGTCCGGCGTGCCCTGCGGCGCACCTCCTACGACACCGACCACGAGCGGGAGGCCGAGACGGTCGCCACGATCATCCTCGAGTGGGCGTCCGTGCTGGACCGCGTCGCGCCGAAGTCCTCGGACGAGACCACCGCGCAGCGGATGGAGACCGCTCTGGGCGAAAGGCTGGGCTGGCTGTGAACGCCCACATCACGCTGACCGTGATCCAAGGGGTGATTCTCTACCCCGCCCTGCTGTGGAAGATCTACCAGCTCACCCGGGCGCCGAAGGACGTAGCGCGCTGGATGGTCACCGCCTGCCTGGCCTGCTTCGCTGCCTCCTACCCGTTCGGGCTCATGGCGGGCAACGTGAACCAGCCGGATCCCGGGCCGATCGTGCCGCTGCTGTTCCAGCACATCCTGCTCTGCGGACTGGTCTACACCCTGGCCTGTTTTTTCCTGTTCTCGGCGCGTCCGGCCGCCCAGGCGAAGCGGCGAGCCTGGCTGGAGGCGATCCCGCTGGGCGCCGCGATCCTGGTGATGGCGGCCGTCACGCTGCTCATGCCCGACGTCCCGCCGGGGCAATACCCTCTCGCCGGCGTCTCGGTCTTCTACCTCGCCGCCGATCTGTACCTCACCTACGGCATCGCGAGCGCGTGCTTCTTCGCACGACGTTACGCGCGGGGCGCTTCGCCCCGGCTGGCCCGCGGCCTGCTGGTGGCGTCCGTGGGTTTCGCCATCGGCGCGCTGGGCGGGGCGACGCTGATCGCGGTGGTGCTCGTGCACTGGGCGGGTGCGACGATCCCCTGGCTGCTGGTGCAGGCCACGGTCTTCCTGGTGTTCCCGAGCGCGATCCTGCTCGTCGTCGGGCTGTCCTACCCCGGTGTCGCCACCCGGGTGGCCGCGGCCAGGGTGTGGTGGCAGCACCTGCGGATGTACCATCGCCTTGGTCCACTGTGGACACGACTGCACGAGGCGTTCCCGGAGGACGCGCTGAGCCGGGTGCGAGTCGCCCCGTGGCGGGACGCGCTGAGCCTTCGCGGCGTGCATCGCCGGTACTACCGGCGGGTCATCGAATGCCGGGACGGGCTGGTCCGGATCAGCCCGTACCTCGCCCCTCTCGGCGACGACGGCTCACTGGCCAACAGGCTCACCGAAGCGCTGCGCGCCCACGCCCGCCGCGAAGCGGTGCCGCAGGAGGGAATGCCCGTCGCCTTGCCCGACGGCGACGGCCTGGACGACGACGTCCGCGAACTGGTCACACTCTCCGAGTCGCTGAAGGCCGTTCCCGCCTGAGCGGGAGGTGTCAGAGTCCTTTCATCCAACGAACGATGGCTACGCACAGGGATTCCAAAGTCGGGCCTGTCGCAGCTACGCCGGCCCTGAGCCGTCCGGCGCGGATTCAGCCTTCGAACGAACCCCAGTCCGTGAGCCGCAAGGCGTCCTGCCAATCCGCCTCGACGACTGTGCCGTCCGAGAACACGCCAGGCTCGCGGTTGATGCCGTCATCCAGCAGCAAGGTGCGCACGTCCTCACCCAGCCCACTGATCTCTCTCCCTGCTCCGCACCCCTGAGACGGTCAGCAAGCGAGCGCGGCAACCGAACCTGGCCGAGCTGAACGCACCATCGACTTCTCGTCCACCAAGTTCCACAGCCCTCAAGAACGGAAGGCAATAAGCCAGAACGACGCGATCGCGGGTCACGGAAAATTCAACCGGCTCGTCGCCGTCCACCTCCGGGTCGAAGGCATCCAGTCTCATCGATCCCGCACGACGAGGAAATGAAGCGACACAACCCAACGCCGGCCAAGGACCCTCACCGGCAATGAGCGCCACCGACCGTTTCTGCTGCTCAAGTTTTTGCCTCAGGCCGTGAGACGCCGCACCGGACCGCCCCTTTGCTTCCGCGACAACCCAGCCATTCGGAGCCCGGCCGAACAGATCCGAACGTTGCCGCGTCCCGCCGAATGTCGGCCGGAATGAGCGAAGTTCGGTGCAGCCACTCGTACACCGACGCAGCGCCACGAGCCAAGCGGTCACCCGGCGCTCGACCGGTCGTGAACAGCGCATGCGCGAGATCGTCTACCGTAAACCTCAACTCACCATGCGGCGAAACAGCACTTTCCGGAAACGCGAAGGCGCTATAGGGGACGACGAATTCAGGCGGGATGGAGCGCACGACAAGGTACTCCGTTCGTCGATGCCTGATTTTGACGATATCCACCGTATCGCAGAGGCATCGGCGATGTACGAACCTCGCTCAGCGTTCGACTGCGAGCGGATGGCACGCCGTGGCAGTCTCCAGCCGGACGGGGGTCTGTGGTCAACGCTCAAGCCACGGACCGAGCACCTTCTCCAGATCAGCGTCCGACAACGCTCGCGGCCCACCGTGGAACTCATGCCACCGCGCCGCGTCGCACGCCGCCGCGTACTCCACCTCGAAGGCACGCATCAACACGTACACGAACGTCACTGAGCTAAACCGGTCACCCAGCAGCGTCCGCGCTTCGCGAACGACTTCTGTAGCTCCGCGACCGCACACGTCCGCGAGCCGGAGCTCCTCCGCAGCCGGGTCCAGCAGGCTGGGGGCATACATCACGACGAACTCTCCACAGCGAAACGCATAACTCAGCCTTCGGCTGCCAACTGGCCGCAGGCGGCCGCGATCTCCTGGCCACGGGTGTCCCGCACCGTGCACGCCACTCCCCCGGCGTTGACCAGCCGCACGAACTCGCGCTCCACCGGCTTCGGCGACGCGTCCCACTTGCTGCCCGGCGTCGGGTTCAACGGAATGACGTTGACGTGGACCAGCTGGCCGAGGTGCTTCCGCAGCCGCTTCGCCAGAAGCTCGGCGCGCCAAGGCTGATCGTTGATGTCCCGGATCAACGCGTACTCGATCGACACCCGCCGACCCGACGTGTCCGCGTAGTACCGCGCGGCCGAAAGAACCTCGTCCACCGACCACCGGTTGTTCACCGGCACCAGCGTGTCCCGCAGCTCGTCATCCGGAGTGTGCAACGAAACCGCCAGCCGCACCTGCATCTTCTCGTCCGCCAGCTTCCGGATCGCCGGAGCAAGGCCCACCGTCGACACCGTCACCGAACGCTGCGAGATCCCCAAACCCGACGGCGCGGGGTCCGTGATCCGGCGCACCGCGGCCACCACCCGCTTGTAGTTGGCGAGGGGCTCGCCCATGCCCATGAAGACGATGTTCGACAGGCGGCCGGGGCCGCCGGGCATGAGGCCGTCGCGCATGACCGCTGCCGCGGAGCGGACCTGGTCGACGATCTCCGCCGTCGACAGGTTGCGATCGAGACCGCCCTGGCCGGTCGCGCAGAAGGGGCAGGCCATGCCACAGCCGGCCTGGCTCGAGATGCACAGCGTCGCGCGGTCCGGGTAGCGCATCAGGACGCTCTCCAGCAGCGTGCCGTCGTGCGCGCGCCACAGGGTCTTGCGCGTGGTGCCCTCGTCCGTGGTGAGCGCGCGGACCTCGGTCAGCAGCGGCGGCATGAGCTCGCCGACGAGCCGTTGCCGGGCCGCGGCCGGGATGTCGGTCATCGCCTCGGGGTCGACGGTGAGGCGGGCGAAGTAGTGGTTGGAGAGCTGCTTGGCGCGGAACGGCTTCTCACCGAGCGCGGCCACGGCCTCGGCGCGTTCGGCGGCCGAGAGGTCGGCGAGGTGACGCGGCGGGAGGCCGCGCTTGGGCGCGTCGAAGACGAGGGGGAGGGCAGTCATAGCACGTCCAGTGTCCCATGCCGGGCGTTGCGGGCCACGTCACACCATCGATGTTGCCAAACGACAGGTTCCGATATATCGTGAACGTGTCGGAATACTTCGAGAAAGGACTCAGATCATGAGACGACACCAACGATTCCCTCGCGAACGTGGCCGGGCGGACTTCGGGCCGTGGGCCCGTGGCGGCTTCGGCGACTTCCCCCCGGGGCGCGGGCACGGCTCGCGTGGACGGCGGGGAGGCGGACGGCGCAGCAGGCGCGGCGACGTCCGGGCCGCGATCCTGGCGCTGCTCGCGGAGCAGCCCCGGCACGGCTACGAGATCATCCGGGAAATCGGCGAACGCAGCGGCGGCTTCTGGAAGCCGAGCCCCGGCTCGGTCTATCCGACGCTGCAGATGCTGGCCGACGAAGGACTCGTCCTCAGCAAGGACGAGCACGGCAAGAAGCTCTTCGAGCTGACCGACGAGGGCCGCGCCGCCGCCGAGCGGCAGGACTCCACGCCGCCGTGGGAGCACATCGCCCACGACGTCGACCCGAACGAGGTCGGGCTCCGCAAGGCGGGCGCCGGACTGGCCGCCGCGGTCGTCCAGGTGATGCGCGCCGGTTCCGAGAGCCAGCAGGCCCGCGCGGCGGACGTGCTGAACGAAGCGCGTCGCTCGATCTACGCCATTTTGGGTGAGGTCGAAGAGGACGCACCCGAGTCCCCGGCGGCGGCCGAGTGACCGGGCAGGGCGAGGCCGGTGGGCTTGACGCGCACATGGACGCGATAGCCCACCGGCAGCGTCATTTCCGCGCTCCCGGCGTGGAATTCCCTGGCGTTGCGGCGATGCACCTCGGCGATCGCCCGCGCCGCGACCTTCGCGCTGAACTCGATCTTCAGCACTGACTCCATCGCGGCGGCGTCTTCGAACCGCCAGCGCGTCGCCACCCGGCGGCACCGGAACCCCGCCCGGTCGAAGAACCGCTCGACGGCGGGCGGGTCGTAGGCCGGCAGATCCTCACGCATCCAGCTCCCGTACGGATCGCTGGTGACGTCGAGGTCCACGATCAGGATCGCGCCACCCGGCCGCAGCACGCGTTCGGCTTCGCGGAGCCCCGGCTCGCAGCCCGGCCCGAAGAAGTACGCGGTGCGCGCGTGCACCACGTCCACGCAGGCGTCGCCGACGGGAAGCCGTTGCGCCCGGCCCTGCCGGACCTCGGCGTTCGCCAGGTCCCGCACCCGTTCGGCGGCGTCGCGGGCGAGCGGTTCGTGGGGCTCGACACCGAGCACGGAACGAGCGTCGCGGGCGAAGTACGGCAAATGGAAACCGTCGCCGCAGCCCACGTCGAGCACGTCACGGCCGGCCCAGTCGTACTCCTCGCGCAGCACCCGCCAGATCTCGCCGTCGATGTCCTGCGCACGGTTCTCCACCTCGTAAGCCCGCTGGTAGTACCAGATGTTCGGGCTCGGCACGACCTCGGACCGCCGGGCCTGCGCCACGGACCGGGGCAACCACCGCACTTCGGATCTCCCTTTCCGGTAGTCGGCAGGAGGATCCTCGATCTTCCGGCATCGAAACTTGGCGAAAAACTTATGCGACCCCTCTAGACTCCACCGAAGCCCGGAGGGAGACCCAGTATGCCGTCAGGTCCGCCCAGCCCACCATCCCCGGTCGCCACCGGGCTTCCCTGCTGGATCGAGCTCGGCTGCCAGGACGAGGCCGCGGCGCAACGGTTCTACAGCGGGCTCTTCGGCTGGCAGTACACGACCAAACGGGACCCGGCGACGCCGGACCGGCGCTACTCCATCGCGACCTCCGGCGGGATCCAGGCCAGCGGTCTGTACCGCGCGAGCGCCCAGAGCCCGCAAGGCTGGGTCCCGCATCTGGCGGTGCCGCACACCGCGAGCGCCGCGGAGTGGGTCGTCCACCTCGGCGGCCGGGTGACGCTCGGGCCGCTCCCGATTCCCCATCGCGGCGCGATCCTGCACGTGATCGACGCCTGCGGCGCACCGCTGGTGCTGTGGGAGGTTCCGCCGGACTGGCAGTTCGCGACCGGACGCCCCAACACCTTCAGCGGCGCCGACCTCAACACCCACGACGGCGCGTCCGCCGATCACTTCTACTGCAAGCTGTTCACGTACTCGAGCCATCAGATCGGCGACGGCGAGTCGATGGACTACGCGGAATGGATGGTAGAGCACGAGCCCGTGCTCTACCGCTACGTCATGGGCCCGGAATACCGCCGCGACACTCCCCCGCACTGGCTCGTCTACTTCGACGTCGACCCGGTCCGCGGCAGTGACGCCGCGGCCGCCGACGCACTCGCCCTCGGCGGCGCCGTCGTCATCGAGCCCTACGACACCCCGTTCGGCCGAGTGGCGATCCTCGCCGACCCGGACGGTTCGGTGTTCGCGGTAATCGACCACTCGCGCGCGGCCGAGACCTGGGGCAGCGCCGAGGTCGACGACCCCTACGACGACTGATCCCGCGCGGCGGGAGCAAGGGACCTTTGCTATCGCCGGACGCCGAGAGCGAGCAACGCGATCACGACGTACCCGGCCGCGACCAGCCACATGGCCGTGCCGGGAAGCAGGCCTCCGACGAGCGCGACACCGACAGCACCGCCGGTCTGCCGTGACGCGTTGAGTACCCCGGCGGCGAGTCCTGCCTTGTCCGGCAACGCGTTCATCGCCACCGACGTCATCGCGGGCATCGCCAGCGAGCAGCAGCCGTAGATCGCCGAGAAGACGATCAGCACGAGCACCGACCGGCCGGCGGGCAGCAGCGCGAACCCGATCGAACCGGCGAGCCCGGCCAGCGCACCGGCGACGATCGGGAGGCGCGCGCCGAACCGGCTGGTGAGCCTGCCGGAGAAGAACGCGTTGATCCCGACCACTGCGGTCAGCGGCACCAGCGCCAGCCCCGCGGGCAGCGCGCCCAGTGTCCACACCCGTTGCAGGAACAGCGCGAGGCAGAACAATGCGCCGTACATGCCGAAGTTGAACAGACCGCCGATCGCGGTCGCGACCGCGAAGTTCCGTACGCGCAGCGCACCCGGCGGAAGCACCGGCGCGGGCACGATCCGTTCCACGATAACGAAAAGCGCACCGCATACCACCCCGGCCCCCAGCAGCACGAGCGTCGGGGCGGCAAGCCACCCGGCATGGCCCGACTCGATGAACCCGGCCACGAGGCACGCCAGCGCGGCCGTGCCGAAAACCTGGCCCATACCGTCGATGCGTGTGCGCGCCCGCAACGGCGTCTCGGTCACCGCGCGGCGCGTCAGCACGATCGCGAGCAACCCGACCGGGACGTTGACCGCGAACACCAGCCGCCAGTCGGCCAGCCCCACCGCGAGCCCGCCCAGCAGCGGCCCCGCGGCGAGCCCGATCCCGCTCATCCCGCCCCATACGCCCAGTGCTCGTGCCCGCGCGCCGGCGTCGGGAAACTGATGCGCGATGAGCGCCAGCGACGAGGGCAGCAACGCCGCGGCCCCGGCACCCTGCACCGCGCGGGCGGCGATCAGCCAGGGCAGTGAACCCGCTGCGGCACAAGCGATCGAGGCGAGGACGAACACGGCGACGCCCGCCTCGAACACCCGCCGCGCACCCCAGCGGTCCCCCGCCGCGCCCCAGGTGAGCAGGAACGCCGCGAGCGTCACCGTGTAGGCGTCGACGACCCATTGCAGCGCGGCCGTGGACGGTTCGGCGTAGTCGGCGCTGATCGCCGGGAGCGCGAGGTTCACGATCGTCGCGTCCAGCGTGATCATGAAGAAGCCGAGGCAGACCGCGGTGAGCGCGAGCCGGGCCGGTGCCTGCGGTGTGGTCTCGGTGATCATGCCTTCAGTGAACCGCCGGAACGGTTCGGCGGTCGCCGAAAAATCCCCTTCCCTGCCCGCGGAACGGGCTCAGGGAGTGGGGACGAACGCCGAAAGCAGCAGCCAGGAAACGACCGCCGAGGGCAGCAAGGAGTCCAGGCGGTCCATCAGCCCGCCGTGGCCGGGCAGCATCGTGCCCATGTCCTTGATCCCGAGGTCACGCTTGATGAGCGACTCGACGAGGTCGCCGAGCGTCGCGGTCAGCACGACCGCCACGCCGAACAGCATGCCCTGCCAGGCGTGGCCGTTCAGCAGCAGGCTGAGCGACAGCGCGCCGGCGACCAGGCCCGCGACCATCGACCCGGCGAAGCCCTCCCAGGTCTTCTTCGGGCTGATGGACGGTGCCATCGGGTGTTTCCCGCCGAGGACACCGGCGATGTAGCCGCCGGTGTCGGAGGCGACGACGCAGATCATGAAGGTGAGTACCCGGCCGACGCCGTCGCCGGGGTCGACGAGCATCGCCGCGAACGCGCCGAACAGCGGGAGGTACGCGGCGGCGAACACCGAGGCACCGATGTCCCGCAGGTAGCCCTGCGCGCCGCCGGGCAGCCGCCACAACAGACACGCCAGCACCGTCAGCACGAACGCGGTGATCATGCCCTCGCGGCCGAACGGCCAGGCGAGCCAGATCATCGCCTGCCCGCCGACGAGCACCGGGACGAGCGCGACCCGGATGTCCGCGGCCCGGCGCAGTGCCCCGGCGAGCTCGACGGTGCCGACGCCGATCGCGATGGCCACGATGCCGATGAACAGATGACGGACGGTGAGCAAGGAAACGATGATCGCCGCGCCCAGCACCACGCCGACGGCGATGGCCGCGGGGAGATTGCGGCCTGCTTTGGAAACCTTCTTCGGCGGTTCCGGCTGCTCCACCGGATCCGGCTCGGGTTCCGGGGTGTCCACCCGGTCCTCGCGCTCCTCGCTCACCTGTGCCATCAGACCTCGAGCAGCTCGGCTTCCTTGTGTTTCACCAGGTCGTCGACCTGGTGCACGTAGGTGTCGGTGAGGTTCTGCAGCTCCTTCTCCGCGTGCACGACCTCGTCCTCACCCGCCTCGCCGTCCTTCTTGATACGGTCCAGCTCTTCCTTCGCCTTACGACGGATGCTGCGGATGGAGACGCGGGCGTCCTCACCCTTGCCCTTGGCGACCTTCACCATCTCCTTGCGCCGCTCCTCGGTGAGCTGCGGGATGACGATGCGGATCACGTTGCCGTCGTTGCTCGGGTTGACACCGAGGTCGGACTCGCGGATCGCCTTCTCGATCGCGGCCAGCTGGGTCGTGTCGTAAGGCTTGATCAGCGCCATCCGGGCCTCGGGGACGTTCACGCTGGCGAGCTGGTTCAGCGGGGTCGGCGCACCGTAGTACTCGACGACGATGCGCGAGAACATCGACGGGGTGGCCCGGCCGGTGCGTACCGACGTCAGGTCCTCCTTCGCGACGGACACCGCTTTTTCCATCTTCTCCTCGGCGTCGAGGAGGGTCTCGTCGATCACGGCTACTCCCGGTGGTTGTGATGGTGGGCGCTGCGATAGATCCCAGCAGGTCTAGGCCGATACCCCGTCAGCGGGGGTACTGACCAGGGTGCCGATCCTCTCACCACTGACCGCACGGGCGATGTTCCCCTCGGTGAGCAGGTTGAACACGATGATCGGCATGTTGTTGTCCATGCAGAGGCTGAACGCGGTGGCGTCGGCGACCTTGAGATCCCGCTCGAGCACCTCGCGGTGGCTGATCTCGTGGAACATCTTGGCACTCGGGTCGCTCTTCGGGTCGGCGGTGTAGACCCCGTCGACGGCCTTGGCCATCAGGACCGCCTCGCAGCCGAGCTCGAGCGCGCGCTGGGCGGCCGCCGTGTCGGTGGAGAAGTAGGGCATGCCGACCCCGGCGCCGAAGATGACGACGCGGCCCTTCTCCAGGTGCCGCTCGGCACGGCGCGGGATGTAGGGCTCGGCGACCTGGCCCATGGTGATCGCGGTCTGCACGCGGGTGGGCAGGCCCTCCTTCTCGAGGAAGTCCTGCAGCGCCAAGCAGTTCATCACGGTGCCGAGCATCGCCATGTAGTCGGCGCGATCGCGGTCCATGCCACGCTGGGACAGCTCGGCGCCGCGGAAGTAGTTGCCGCCGCCGATGACCACGGCGATCTGGACCCCGGTCCGCGCGACCGCGGCGATCTGCCGGGCGACCGAGTGCACCACATCCGGGTCGACGCCGATGGAACCACCACCGAACATCTCGCCGCCCAGCTTCAGCAGCACCCGCCGATAGCCGCCCTCGACCCGGTCACCCATTCTCACGCGCCTCCTGTTGTGTGCTCATGGACCCGCTTCGCGAATCCCGCCAGACCCACCTGTGCCCCGTCCCCGATGAGCGGAGACGGGGCACAGTGGTGTCGAACTCCGCAGACGTACTCTCTCCCGCGGAGGCGGCGTCAACCCTAGCCGTACGGCTTCGATCAGGCCTGGCCGACCTCGAACCGGGCGAACCGGGTCAGGGTCACGCCCGCCTCGTCCAGCAAGGCCTTCACGGTCTTCTTGTTGTCCTTGACCGACGGCTGCTCGAGCAGGACGTTGTCCTTGTAGTAGGCGTTGACCTTGCCCTCGACGATCTTCGGCAGCGCCTGCTCCGGCTTGCCTTCCTCGCGGGCGGTCTGGTCGGCGATGCGGCGCTCGTTCTCGATGATCTCGGCCGGCACCTCCTCGCGGGTCAGGTACTTCGCGCGCAGCGCGGCGACCTGCATGGCGGCGCCGCGGGCGGCGTCGACGTCGTCACCGGTGAACTCGACCAGCACGCCCACGGCGGGGGGCAGGTCCGAGCCGCGGCGGTGCAGGTAGGTCGCGGTCTTGCCCTCGAAGGCCACGACCCTGCGCAGCTCCAGCTTCTCGCCGATGCGGGCCGACAGCTCCTGCACGACCTCGTTGACCGGCTTGCCGTCCAGGTCGGCCGCCTTCAGCGCCTCGACGTCGCTGGTCTTGAGGCCCTTGGCGACCTCGACGATCCGGGCGGCCAGCTGCTGGAAGTCGTCGTTCTTGGCGACGAAGTCGGTCTCGGAGTCCAGCTCGATCAGCACGCCACCGTCACCGGTGACGAGGCCCTCGGCGGTGGCGCGCTCGGCGCGCTTGCCGACGTCCTTGGCACCCTTGATGCGCAGGAACTCGACAGCCTTGTCGAAGTCGCCCTCGTTCTCCTCGAGCGCCTTCTTGCAGTCCATCATGCCGGCGCCGGTCATCTCGCGCAGGCGCTTCACGTCAGCGGCGGTGTAGTTCGCCATCGTGCGTAATCCGTCCTTTTTCAGGTACGTGAAATCTTGTGCGGGGGTCGAAACCCGTGCGGCCGGGGCGGCCGGCCGCACGGGCACGGAGCGTCAGGAGGAGGCGGTGGCCTGCTCGGCCTCGGCCTTGGCGGCCTCGGTCGTGTCCGCGGCGGCGGCCTCGGTGTTCTCGGCGCCGGCGAGCAGCTCCTTCTCCCACTCGGCCAGCGGCTCGTCCGAGGCGACACCCGGCTCCGGCTTCGCGTCGGCCGAAGCGCCGTTGCGGCTGGAACGGGCCATCAGACCGGCGGCGGCGGCCTCGGCGACGACCTTGGTCAGCAGCGCGGCGGACCGGATCGCGTCGTCGTTGCCCGGGATCGGGTAGTCGACCTCGTCCGGGTCGCAGTTGGTGTCGAGGATCGCGACGACCGGGATGTTGAGCTTGCGAGCCTCGCCGACGGCGATGTGCTCCTTCTTGGTGTCGACGATCCACACCGCGCTCGGCACCTTGGCCATGTCACGGATACCGCCGAGGGTCTTCTCCAGCTTTTCCTTCTCGCGGGTCAGCGTCAGGATCTCGCGCTTGGTGAGACCGGCGAAGCCACCGGTCTGCTCCTGGGCCTCGAGCTCCTTGAGGCGCAGGAGACGCTTGTGCACGGTCTGGAAGTTGGTCAGCATGCCGCCGAGCCAGCGCTGGTTCACGTACGGCATGCCGACGCGGGTGGCCTCGTTGGCGATGGCCTCCTGCGCCTGCTTCTTCGTGCCGACGAACATGATCGTGCCGCCGTGCGCGACGGTCTCCTTGATGAACTCGAAGGCACGGTCGATGTAGCTCAGCGTCTGCTGCAGGTCGATGATGTAGATGCCGTTGCGCTCGGTGAAGATGTAGCGCTTCATCTTCGGGTTCCACCGACGGGTCTGGTGCCCGAAGTGCACGCCGCTGTCGAGCAGCTGCTTCATGGTGACGACGGCCATTGCCGGAATCACACCTCTTCTGTGTCGTGCGCGCCGGTGGTCGTGCCGGCACGCTGCTCGGTTTTGTCGCGATCGGCCGGGTGGCCGCTCGCCCTGGTGCAGTGCCGGAACCCGGACCCCGTGGTGAAAACCCCAGGGACCGCCGGGCGCCGTGCGTCCTCATTCATCCGGCTGAAGAGACTGCCGGTGGACGCGCACGTGCACGCGAAGTCAGTCCGCTCACGCGAACCGCTGAATTGATTCTACCCCCTGCCACCAGCCCTATCCCCACCGGCGGCCCGATCCGGCCCGGTTGTCCACAACGGGTCCGGTTGTCCACAGATTTCCGGCGCCGCCTCCCTGCCCGCCACGTACCCGACACCCTGGGAGCCATGACCGCATCCACCTGCCCCCGCATCCGGCTGCGGCCGATGTTCGCCCTGCTCGTGGCCCTGTTCCTCGGGTTCGCCGGGCTCGTCGCGCCCCCTGCCACCGCCGCGTCGAAAGCCGGGCCACGGCTGTCCTGGCCGCTGTCCCCGGTCCCGAAGGTGACCAGATACTTCGACGCGCCCGGCACCCCGTTCGGCCCGGGCCACCGCGGTGTCGATCTCGCCGCCGCACCCGGCCAGCAAGTACTCACCGCTGCCGAGGGCGTCGTCGTCTTCGCCGGTGTGCTCGCCGGGCGAGGTGTCGTCTCCGTCGACCACGACGGCGGCCTCCGCACCACCTACGAACCCGTCACCCCATCGGTGTCGGCGGGTGAGCAGGTCTATCGCGGCCAGCCGCTGGGCACCGTCGTCGCCGGGCATCCCGGTTGCACAGTGGCCGCGTGCCTGCACTGGGGCGTCCGCCGGGGCCACGAGTATCTGGACCCGCTCGCTCTCACCGGTGAACAGGGCGAAATCCGGCTGAAGCCGTACTTTTCGCGGGAAGACGCTCTTTCCCCCGAGGACGCTAGGGATTCGACTGTTCGACGAGTTTGGCCCGCAGGCGCATGACGGCCCGGGTGTGCAGCTGGCTGACCCGCGACTCGGTCACCCCCAGCACCTTGCCGATCTCCGCGAGCGTCAGGCTCTCGAAGTAGTAGAGGCTCACGACGATCTTGTCCCGCTCGGTCAGCTGCGCGATCGCCTGCGCGAGCTGCCGCCGGTTGTCCTGGTCCACGAGGACCGCCACCGGGTCGACCGCGTCGTCGTCGGGCAGCGAGTCGACGAGCGAACCGCTGTCCTTGCCCGCCGCGACGAGGTCTTCGAGCGCGACGACGCTGGTGAGCTGGAGCTGGCCGTAGAAATCACGCAGATCGTCGACGGTGATGCCGAGTTCCGTGGCGAGCTCGGCGTCGGTCGGGGTGCGGTGCAACCGCGCGCCGAGCCGTTCGAGGGCCCGCTCGGCTTCCTTCGCCTTGCTGCGCACCGCGCGGGGCACCCAGTCCTGGGATCGCAGATCGTCCAGGATCGCACCGCGGATCCGTTGCATCGCATACGTCTCGAACCGCAGGCCCCGGTCGGGATCGAACTTCTCGATCGCGTCGACGAGCCCGAAGATGCCCGACTGGACCAGATCACCGACGTCGACGTGGGTGGGCAGCCCGGTGCCGACCCGGCCCGCGACGTACTTGACCAGCGGCGCGTAGTGCAGCACCAGCCTGTCCCGCGACGCCTGGTCCGGGGTGTCGGCGAACTGCCGCCACAGAGCCTGGATGCCCGCGTCCACGTCATAGCCGGGACGGCC
The DNA here is from genome assembly GCF_042741125.1 of Amycolatopsis sp. NPDC058986. Lineage (NCBI taxonomy): Bacteria > Bacillati > Actinomycetota > Actinomycetes > Pseudonocardiales > Pseudonocardiaceae > Amycolatopsis > Amycolatopsis sp. NPDC058986. The sequence goes on from NZ_JBHYJW010000025.1 coordinate 74,030, forward strand.
GTCTGCGACGACGTCCCCGGCGCCGTGAGCGGTCACCCCGGCGGCTTCGGTGACATGAGATCCCGCGGTCATTGCACCGTCGTTCTCGACATGCGGCTCAGTATGGTCTCCGTGCTCGTGCGGATGCGCGTGCGCCGCCGGTTCCGGCGCCGACGGTCCGACCGAACCCCCGCCGGCCTTCTCAGGCCCGCGGATGTGCTCGATCATGGATCGCCTTCAACCGGTCGACGGTCACATGAGTGTAGAGCTGCGTCGTAGCAAGCGTAGCGTGACCGAGCAGTTCCTGAACGCTCCTGAGATCGGCGCCGCCTTCCAGCAGATGGGTGGCCGCCGAATGCCGCAGGCCGTGGGGGCCCATATCGAGGGCTCCCGGTACCGACCCGACGGCGTCGTGCACCACCCGCCGGGCGGTCCGAGGGTCCAGCCGCTTGCCCCGCACGCCCAGGAAGAGCGCCTCCTCCCCCGCCGTGGCGACGAGCTCGGGCCGCCCCTCGTCCAGCCAGGCGCGGACGGCTTCGGCCGCGGGTACCCCGAACGGCACCACGCGCTCCTTCCCGCCCTTGCCCAGCACCGTCACGACACGACGGGAGAAGTCGGCCGAGGCGACGTCGAGACCGCACAGCTCGGAAACCCGGATCCCGGTGGCGTAGAGCAGCTCCAGCACCGCGCGATCCCGCAACGCCACCGGATCCCGTTCGGCGGCGCCCGCCTCCGACGCCCGCATCACCTCGCCCGCCTGCTCGGCACGGAGAACTCCGGGCAGGGTGCGATGCGCGCGCGGGGCCGCGAGCCGTCCGCCGGGATCGGCACCCAGATCGCCACGCCGGTGCGCCCACGCCGTGAACGTCCGTGCGGAGGCCGCACGACGGGCCAGCGTCGTCCGGCTCGCTCCCTCGGTGTGCTGCCGGGCCAGCCACCCCCGCAGCGCACCGATGTCCAACGCCGCGAGTTCCCGATCCGGCGCCTTCTCGTCGCCCGCACCGGTGACGAAACCCAGCAGGGACACCGCATCGCCGACGTACGCGCGCACCGTGTGCGCGGAGAGGCCCCGCTCGAGGCTCAGATGCCGCTCGTAGGCGGTGACGACCTCCTGGACCGGCTCGGGCAGCGCGGCACGCAGCGCGCGCAGATCCGGCCGGCGGGCACGGCGGCGGTTCCCGGCGGGATTCGCGGACGGCATGGTGATCACGCTGCGCGATCAGCCGCAGCTGGTCAAGCATCGCCACACCCGATCGCCCCAGGTTCTGTTTCAGGAGCGCGAAGCCGCTCTCTAAGAACGTCGCGGGCATCGCCGCCACCCCACTTCCCCACGCGCCGCGAAACCGTCGATCTCCAGTGCGGGCAGCAGCGCCCGCACCTTGCCCACGGGGACACCGGAGTCGGCCGCGACCTGCTCCGCCGACCGGCCCGCACGGGGCGTGAGCGCGTCGTACACCCGCAACGCGTCCGGGGCGAGCCCGTCGGTGGCCCGCCGCGGGCGCTCCGGTTCGGCCTCGGCACTCCCTAACCGGCCGACCGTTTCGACGATGTCGTCGACCGAAGCGATCAGGGTCGCGTACGACTCGCGGATCAAGGTGTGGCAGCCCACCGACATCGCCGAGCTGACCGGCCCGGGCAGCGCCATCACGACCTTCCCGAGTGCTCCGGCCGTCCCCGCCGTGTTCCGGGCACCGCTGCGCCGCCCTGCCTCGATCACCACCGTGCCCTCGGTCAGGGCCGCGATAAGCCTGTTCCTGACCAGGAAGCGATGTCGCGCAGGCGGGGTACCCGGCGGGTACTCGCTGACGACGGCGCCGCCGTTGGCGGTGATCCGGTTCAGCAGGCTCACGTGCCCGGCCGGGTATCCGGCGTCGAGGGCACAGCCCAGCACCGCCACGGTCGGCCCGCCCGCTGTCAGCGCCCCACGGTGGGCGGCACCGTCGACGCCATACGCAGCGCCCGAGAACACCGCCATGCCCCGGGTCGCCAAGCCGTAGGCGAGTTCCGTCGCCCAGTGCTCGCCGTACGACGTGGCCGCACGCGCCCCCACGATGGCGACGGCTCCGCCGGCGACGTCAGCGAGGGACAGATCCCCGCGTACCCACAACGCGAGTGGCGGGGAACTGCCTTGGACCCCACGCCCCGCCGCGACCGACAAGGAGTGCAACGGCCACGCGGGCCATTCCTCGTCCTCGGGAATGACCAGCCGGGCGCCGGTTCCGGCCGCCCACGCCAGATCGCGTTCGACGAGGTCGTGCTCGCGCCGGGCGCTGGTCTCCTCCCGGATCTTCGGCGGGCAGTCGCCACGGCGGACACGCTCGGCCGCCACCACCGGTCCGTGCGCGCCGACGAACTCGACCAGGCCGGGCGCCGGGGGTTCGGCTACCCGGAGCAGGTACGCCCTGGCTGCCCGCTCGGGCTCGACCGCACTCATGTCGCCTCCCGGTTTCCGGCCGCCGACGCGTGGAACGGCTTCTCCCGCAATGCGAATGTCAGACGTGCTCTGTCCTCAAGGGACAGTCCGCCTGGCTCGGCCACCACCCGGGCACGTGCTTCCGGGCCGGGTGCCGGAGGCCGTTCGTGGTGACGTTCGGGGGCACGCGTCCCGGTATGGGGCCGGTCGCGGGCGTCGTACCCTGGCTCGGGCCGGCAGCACGCTTCGAGCCTGAAGGCCATCCCGGCTCGCCTGCGCCGTGCCGAACCACGGGAAAACCGGCGGAACTTCCTCATGCCGCGCTCCGTTCCCGGAAGCCGAGTGCCGCGGCCACGTGATCGCCGCCGGGCCGGGCCACGCCGTCCAGATCGGCGAGAGTCCAAGCGATCCGCAAGCACCTGTCGGCACCGCGTGCGGTGATGACGCCCCTGTCGAGCGCGCGATCGAGGACGGCGGTGGTGCCGCGGGGAAGACCGAACTCCCGGCGCAAGGCCGGGCCCGGTACCTCGGAGTTCACCCGCCAGCCGTGTTCCCGCCACCGCCTCTCCGCCCGTTCCCTGGCGGAGAGGACCCGCTTCCGCACCGCCTCCGAGCCCTCCGGGCTCTCGACCTCGTGAGCGCTGATGGCCGTCAGTGGACGGAGCCGCACCCGGAGGTCGACCCGGTCCAGCAGCGGGCCGGAGAGCCTGCCGAGATAACGCCGCCGCGCGGTGGCGGAGCAGGTGCAGTCGGTCTCCTTCGGCGGTGCGCAAGGACACGGATTCGTCGCCAGAATCAGCTGGAACCGCGCGGGGTAGGAGACCGCGCCCTTGACCCGCGCGATGCGCACCTCCCCCTCTTCCAGCACCGTGCGCAGGGACTCCAGGCGTTGACCACCGAACTCGCACACTTCGTCGAGGAAGAGCACCCCGCGGTGCGCGCGGCTGATCGCGCCGGGTGAGGCCAGCCCGCTGCCGCCGCCGATGAGCGCGGCGACGGTGATCGAATGATGCGGTGCCACGAACGGCGGCACGGTGACCAGCGGCGCCGTCCGGGACAGCGAGCCGTCGACCGAGTGCACGGCCGTCACCTGGAGGGACTCCTCCGGTGACAACCGGGGCAGCAGACCGGGCAGCCGCTTCGCGAGCAGGGTCTTGCCGACCCCGGGCGGCCCGGTGAGCAGCAGATGATGCCCGCCGGCGGCGGCGACTTCCAGCGCCCACCGGGCCTCGGGCTGCCCGACGACATCGGCCAGATCCGGGACGGAGGACGGCGCGGCCACGGGTTCGGGCGGAGCGGGCGGCTGGAGCTCGGCCTCGCCCTTCAGCCAGGCCACCAGATCGGCCAGCCGGGACGCGCCCGCGACCTCGACCCCGTCGACGAGCGCCGCCTCGAACAGCGATTCCACCGGGACGACGGCTCGGGCGAACCCCGCCGCGCGAGCGGCCAGCAGCCCGGGCAGGACACCGCGCACCGGGCGGATCCGGCCGTCGAGGGCCAGTTCGCCGAGCAGTACCGTGCCGAGCAGACGTGTCGCCGGAACCGCGCCCAGTGCGGCCAGTACCGCGGCCGCGATCCCGAGGTCGTACCCGGAGCCGACCTTGGGCAGATTCGCCGGCGAGAGCCCGAGCGTCACCTTCCCGTCCGGCCACGGCTGACCGGAGTTCCGGACCGCGGACCGCACCCGGTCCTTGGCCTCGCGCAGCCCGGCGTCGGGCAGCCCGACCAGGGTCACGCGGCTCAGCCCGCCGCCGAGATCCGCCTCGATCTCGATCATCTTGCCGTCGATCCCGAGCACCGCGACCGACCAGGCCTTCGCGATCGGCATCTAGAACGCCGCCTTGAGATGCCGGACGCTCGGGCGCTCCCCGGGACTCGCGAGCACGGTGACGACGTCGTAGCGCGTCCGGCACCAGCCGAGGTGGAAGGTGCGCAGCCACTGCGCGGCGGCCCGCCGGACCCGCTCGGTCTTCTCCGGGGTCACGGTCTCCGACGGCAGGCCGTACTCGGTGCTCGATCGGGTCTTGACCTCGCAGAACACGACTCTGGACCGGTCGGTGAGAACGAGGTCTAGCTCGCCCTCGCGACAGCTCCAGTTCCGGCTGAGCAGGACCAGCCCGGCGCGTTGCAGATAGTCCGCTGCCAGCTGTTCGCCCCATCGGCCGAAGTCGCGGCGCCAGTGCGCCCCGGCTTCGTACCCGGGATGGCGTGCCAAACCCGTCATCGTGCCCCCTCGGCTTTCCGTGATCCCGGACGACCGGCGGGTGGCCGGACCGTCACGGTGCGTGTGTGATCAACGGTGCCAGGGTGATCGGGGCGAGCACCAGGCTCGATCGTCCGCCCTGTGGACAACCGGGGTGCTGTGGATGAACAGGCCCGTCACGGTGCCCGTGACGGCGAAACTGTCGGTGGGAGGTGCTAGGGGGCTCAGCCCGAGAAGGGGCCGTCCTCGGGCAGCCGGAGGTCGGGTTTGTCGAGCTCCTCGACGTTGACGTCCTTGAAGGTGATGACCCGGACGTGCTTGACGAACCGGGCCGGGCGGTACATGTCCCACACCCAGGCGTCCGACATCCGGACCTCGAAGTACACTTCGCCGCCGCCGTCCCTGACCTGCACATCCACCGCGTTGGCCAGGTAGAACCGCCGCTCGGTCTCCACCACGTACGAGAACTGACCGACGATGTCGCGGTACTCGCGGTACAGCGAGAGCTCCATCTCGGTCTCGTACTTCTCGAGATCCTCAGCGCTCATGAAACCCGCGCCCCTCCTCGCGATCGTCCTGCCGCGCGTGCGGCGGAGCGTTCATTGTTACCCACCTGGCGGGCCAGGGCACGGACCGGCACGCTCGGGTTTTCCAGCGCGGCGTAGGTGAGCACCACCCGGTGCGGCGGGGTGAGGCCGTGCGCGGCGGCCGCGGTGGCGACATTCGTGTAGGACCAGCGGTGTGCCGCACTCGGCCCGTGCTCGGTCAGCGCGGCGATGTGGTCGGCCGTGCTGTAGCCCTTGTGCACGTCGAAGCCGTAGTGCGGCAGGTCCTCGTGCAGGCCCGCCATGATGCGGTCCCTGGTCACCTTCGCCAGCACGGACGCCGCGGCGATGCTGGCCACGGACCGGTCGCCCTTGATCACCGCCACGCTCGGCGCGGGCATACCCGGCACGGGAAAGCCGTCGATCAGCACATACCCCGGGTTCTCGCGCAAGCCCACCACCGCGCGCCGCATCGCCTCGAGGTTCATCACCCGGATCCCGTACAGGTCGACCTCGGTGGACGGGACGACGACGACCCGGTAGTCCAGTGCCCTGGCCAGCACCCGGTCGTAGACCCGGTCCCGCGCCTTGGCGGTGAGCATCTTCGAGTCGGTCAGCTCGGGAAGACGGGCCGCGTCGCCCGGTTTCAGGACACAGGACGCGACGACGAGCGGGCCCGCGCATGCACCCGCCCCCGCCTCGTCGACTCCGGCGACCGGGCCGAGGCCCCGGCGTTCGAGGGCGCCCTGGAGGCCCCAGAAGAGCTCGCCGCGCACCACGGCGCGGGGTGGCCGCAGCGGCTCGGCCGCGGCGCGGGGAACGGGAACTGTCAAGGCTGGATTACCCCGTCCGGGAAGTCAGGTCCGGCGTTTCCGTCCGGCGGCCGCCTTGCGGACGCCCGCGGTCAGCTTCCTGCCCACGAACAGCGTGGGCCACGCGGCCGCGACGCCGACGCCGAGCGGGAGACCGCTCTGCCACGCCGGGGCGCCCAGTGCGACCGCCTGCGCGTTCTCCTGCGGGTTGTGGTCGGTGATGCCGCCCCAGCGGTTCGGCGGGAGCACGATGATCCGCGCCTTGCCGATGACGTCGGCCACCGGAACCGCCCCCGCCGGCCCGCCGCCACCCTGGAACCGCGAGTCGTTGGAGTTGTTCCGGTTGTCGCCCATCACCCACAGGCTGCCGTCCGGCACCTTCACCGGCGGGAACGACGACTGGGTCTGCTGGCTCGGGTCGTCCCAGTGGATGTAGGGCTCGTCGAGCGCCTTGCCGTCCACGATGACGCGGTTCTGCGTGTCGCAGCACTGCACGGTCTGGCCGCCGGTCGCGATCACCCGCTTGACGAAGTCGCGTTCGTCCGGCGGGGCGAACCCGACCAGCGAGCCGAGCCCGCGCAGCGCGCGCACCACGAAGTTGCTCGGCTCCTGCGGCGGGATCTCGTTCTGCGTCCAGGCGGGCGGGCCCTTGAAGACCACCACGTCACCCGGGGAGGGATCGGTGAAGTCGTAGGTCACCCTGTCGACCAGGATGCGGTCGCCGGTGCAGCCGGTGCACCCGTGCAGCGTGGCCTCCATCGATCCCGAGGGGATCATGAACACCTTCGCGAGGAACGTCTGGATCAGGATCGTGAGCACCAGGGCGATCACGAGCAGGATCGGCAGTTCCTTCCAGAACGACCGCTTCTTCTTCGAACGGGGCTTCGCCCGCCGATGTGCCCCGTGGCGCTCCTCGGAGCGGGAACGCCACGGACGCTCCTGTTCCGGGCGTTCGGGCTCATCCTCGGGCGCGTTCTGGGACACGGGTTCGACCACGGAGCCAGGCTACCGGTAACCGAGCTGAGGCTCAGGAAGCCGAGGTGGTCTCGCGGCTCTCGCGGCGCTCCTTGATCTTCGCGGCCTTGCCGCGCAGGTCGCGCAGGTAGTACAGCTTGGCCCGGCGGACGTCACCGCGCTTGAAGACCTCGACCTTGGCGAGGTTCGGCGAGTGCACCGGGAAGGTGCGCTCGACGCCGACGCCGAAGGAGACCTTGCGGACGGTGAAGGTCTCGCGGATGCCCGCGCCCTGGCGGCGGATGACGACGCCCTGGAAGATCTGGTTCCGCTCGCGGTTGCCCTCGATGACGCGGACGTGGACCTTCAGCGTGTCGCCCGGGCGGAAAGCCGGGATGTCGGAACGCAGTGACTGCGCGTCCAGCGCGTCCAGGGTGTTCATCGGTGGTCCGTCCTCGTCGATTCGTATGGCTGGTGTTCACGGGTCCCGGGCGCGCGCGGTAGTACGACTGCGGCCGTTCCCGGGAGCTGTCGGCGGGCTCGTGGACGACGGGGTCCACTCACACCAACCGGTCAAGTATGACAGAGCCGTCGGCTCGCACTCGCCAGGGGGCGACCTAGTCCCCCGCCAGCCCGTCGAGCACAGCACGATCGTGCTGGTCCAGGCTGTCTTCCGGCAGCGCCGCGAGCAGATCGGGGCGACGCCGGGCGGTCCGCTCCAGTGCCTGGTCGCGCCGCCAGCGGTCGATCAGCGCGTGGTTTCCCGAGCGCAGGACCTCCGGGACGGCGAGGTCGCGCCACACCTCCGGCCGGGTGTAGCTGGGGCCTTCCAGCAGACCGTCGGAGAACGAGTCCTCGGCGGCCGAGCGCGCGTTGCCGAGGACCCCCGGCAGCAGGCGGACGACGGCCTCGACCATGACCAGCACCGCGGCCTCGCCGCCGACGAGCACGTAGTCGCCGATGGACACCTCGTCCACCGGCATGCGGCGCGCGGCGTCGTCGACGACCCGCTGGTCGATGCCCTCGTAGCGGCCGCACGCGAACACCAGGTGCTCCTCGGCCGCGTACGCGTGCGCGAGTTCCTGGGTGAACGGCCTGCCGGCCGGGGTCGGCACGACGAGCCTGCTCTTTTCGCCGCAGACCTCGTCCAGCGCGGGGCCCCAGATCTGCGGTTTCATCACCATGCCGGGACCGCCGCCGTACGGCGCGTCGTCGACGGCACGGTGCACGTCGTGCGTCCAGTTCCGCAGGTCGTGGACGCCGATCTCGATGAGCCCGCGGTCGATCGCCCTGCCGAGCAGCGCGGCCCGCAGCGGGTCGAGGTACTCGGGGAAGATCGTGACGACGTCGATGCGCACGCGGGTCACCAGTTCCAGTACTGCGTCGCCTCGGCGTGCCACGGCGACGGGACCTGCTGGTCGATCTGGAAGGCCATGCCGAGTCCCTGCGCGATCTTGATGTCGCGGCGGAGCGTCTCGCGGACCGGGGAACCCGCGGGCAGGCCGTTGTTGTCCGACCACGCCTCGCTCTGCGTCACGCAGGTCCGCGTGCCGGACCGGGCCGACGAGCACGGCGCGGGAGCGCCCCAGGTCTGGGTGTGCGTGAACTGGAAGGTCTTGCCCGAGCTTTCCTCGGTGATCGTGCCCTCGGCACGCAGCTGGTAGTTCGCCGCGGGGACGTTCCAGAGCACGTAGTGCTGGCGGTCGCCGTCGGAAGGGATGGCGACGCAGTTGGTGCCCGCGGCGTCGCACCGCGATTCGCTGATGACGCGCTGGCGGTAGTACGTCCCGTTGCCGCCCCAGCCGTCGAGGAGCACCCAGTCGCCGGAGCGGACGAAGTGCTCGGCGTAGGACGGCGGCCAGGTCTTCGGGTCACCCCACGAGATGTGCGACTCGTTCGCCGACTGCGGGGACCACGCCCACTGGAACGCCTGCTCCCCCGGCGGCGCGTACTGCCCGGCGCTGCGCTGGAACATCATCGAGAAGTCGCCGTAGACCGGACCCGCGGCCTGCGCTGCCGGGGTCAGCAGCGCGGCGAACGCCAGCAGGACGGCACCGATAACGGCAGTTCGCATGGTTCCCCTCACCATCTTGCGGGACACCCGCACCCGATCGGTACTCGTGAGCGGGCTCCGCGATTGTCGTTCACGATGCCTCAATCGGCGTCCAGCAGGCCCTCGGGCGGGTCGAGCACGACGCGCCCGCCCGCGACGTCGACCAGCGGCACGATGGCCTTGACGAACGGCACCAGCACGGAGTCCCCGTCGCGGTCGAGTTCGAGCAGCTCGCCGCCGGGCGAGTGCACCACCTCGACGACCTTCCCGACCACCGATCCGTCGGTCAGCTCGGCGCGGAGACCGGCCAGCTCGTGGTCGTAGAACTCGTCGGGGTCCTCGATCGGCGGCAGCGCGTCGGTGTCGGCGAACAGCATCGCGCCCCGCAGCGTCTCGGCGACATCGCGGGTGAGGACCTCCTCGAAACGCACCAGCAGCCGCCCGCTGTGTTCGCGGGCGGCTGCCACGGTGAGTGCCCTGCTGCTGCCGTCACGCAGCTTCGTCGTCACGACCGCGCCGATCGCGAAACGCCTCTCCGGCGAGTCGGTACGCACGTCCACGGCGAGTTCGCCCCGGATGCCGTGCGCCTTGGCGACGCGGCCGACCACGACGTCCATGTCGATCTTCCCGTGCTGGTCAGCGGTCGGTGTCGACGACGTCCACGCGGACGCCCCGGCCACCGATGCCGCCCATCACGGTGCGCAGAGCGGTCGCGGTGCGACCACCCCGGCCAATCACCTTGCCCAGGTCGTCAGGGTGCACGTGCACCTCGAGCGTGCGGCCACGACGCGTGGTCAGCAGCTCGACCCGGACCTCGTCCGGGTTGTCGACGATGCCCCGGACCAGGTGCTCGAGGGAGTCGGCCAGGAAGCTCACGCCTCGCTCTTCTCGCCCTCAGCCTCGGCCTTGTCGGCGTCGGCCTTCTTCGACGACTTCTTCTTGGCGGTGATGGCCTCGGTGGCGGGCTCCTCACCGGCCGCGGCGAGCGCCGCGTTGAACAGGTCCTGCTTGGACGGCTTCGGCTCCTTGACCTTCAGGGTGCCCTCGGCGCCCGGCAGGCCCTTGAACTTCTGCCAGTCGCCGGTGATCTCCAGGATGCGCTGCACCGGCTCGGTCGGCTGCGCGCCGACACCCAGCCAGTACTGGGCGCGCTCGGAGTCGACCTCGATGAAGCTGGGCTCTTCCTTCGGGTGGTACTTGCCGATCGTCTCGATGGCCTTGCCGTCCCGGCGGGTACGCGCGTCGGCGATGATGATGCGGTAGTACGGCGCACGGATCTTGCCGAGGCGCTGCAGCTTGATCTTGACGGCCACGGGTGTGGGTACTCCTCAGTTCTCTCGATGCAAGGGCGGGCACACACGAACCGAGTGGGGATACGGACGCGGGCACCCAAAGGTCGACAGCTCCCGCGCGGTGAGAGGGTCCGGCGGAAGCGGGCAAGCGAACATTCTGCCAGATCGGCCCCCCGGCCCGTGCAGCCGGGCTCAGAACGAGGCCAGTCCGAGCGCCGAGACCAGGATCGCCACCGCGGGCAGGAAGTTGTTCATCTGGTGCGCCACGACACTGCCGAGCAGCCGCCCGGTGCACAGCCTCGCCAGGCCGATCGGCACCGAGATGAGCAGCAGCAACGTGGTCCGCAGCGGTTCGAGGTGGCTGACCGCGAACACCGCGGTGGACAACAGGAACGCCGCAACCCTGCCCCAGCGCTCGCTGCGCCACTGCAGCCGCTCGACCGCGCCCCAGAGCAGGCCGCGGTAGATGACCTCCTCGCAGATCGGGCCGATCAGCCAGAGGTAGACGAACATCACGATGGCGGCGGACACCGACATCTTCCGGTTCTCGACCAGCGCGCTGATCGCCGACGACGCGTTCGCGTTGCCGACGATCTGGGTCCAGACGTAGGCCCCCAGCGTCGTGCAGACCAGCCCGACGCAGCCGAACTTGAGCCCGACGCGCACGTCCGAGAGGTTCCACGAAAGCCGCAGGTCCACGCGCGGGCCGTTGCCGCGGACGTAGGTGATCAGCACCGCGGCGCCCGCCGCGATCATGGTCGGCAGCATCGTGCCGAGCAGGACGACCCGCATGGGCAGCGGCTGGCCCGGTGCCTCGCCGACGATGGCGCTGATGAAGGCCGCCGAGGCGATCAGCACGGCTTCCACGAGCAGGAAGGCGCCGAATCCCCAGCGGTGGGACGGGGGCGGGGCGGCGCTCAGTACGTCCTCCGATAACGGCGCGGTACCCGGAAGGGATTCCCCGGATTGGGAAGTCGTCACGCCGGTCCTCCGGTGTTCTGTTCGGCTGCCGCGACGAGCCTAACCGTCTCCACGATCCCGTACAGTGCCGACCACGTTACCCACAGCTGATCAATTCGGCCACGCGTTCACGCTACGTCGCATCAGGTGACGTGCATGTCTCAAATGACACATGATCAGTGGAGCGCCAGCGGGAGACCACCCGTTCCGACGAACAGGAACACCGCGGGCGGCAGGTTGTTCGCCGCGTGCGCGACGACCGCGGCGCCGACGCGGCCGCTGAGGTACCGGGCCAGCCCGATCGCCAGCCCCTGTCCGAACAGCGCGAGCACGCGGGCCGGCTCGCCGTGCAGCTGGGCGAACACCAGCGCGGTCAGCACCAGCACCACCCACCGCGGGATCCGGTAGCAGGACAAGCCGTTCCACAGCGTGCCGCGCACGAGCAGCTCCTCGGTGACCGGTGCCCCCGCGACCACGATCACCGCGGCCAGCACCAGCCACACGGTGTCGCCGCGGTAGGTGTCGGCGAGGTCGGTGAGCGGGCTGTCGCTCACGTCGGTGCTGTCCCCGGTGCCGTACACCGCGATCGAGAGCAGGTTCAACCCGAACCCGGCGACGAGCGCGAGCACCCCGCAGGCGAGGCCGATCCGGACGTCGCGCCAGGTGGGCAGCAGCCCGAAGTCCTCGCGCAGCCCCGCGCCCCAGATCCGCGAACCCGCGACGGGGCCGAGGCCGAGCAGCAGGTTCGGCAGGAACGCCAGCAGCAGCAACGGGCCGATGTCGTGCAGCTCCAGCGGATCGAACTCGCCGAGGTGGCGGTTCATGACCACGGTGATCGCCAGGTTGACCACGTGGTAACCGGCGATGCCCGCGAAGAACGCGAGGAACCCCCAGTGGGCGCCGAGGACGAGACCCGCGCGCCGCCGCGCTCCCTCCGGACCATCCACGGACGTCACGCTAAAGGTGCTTGCCCCGCAAGGAAAACAGGGGGTCAGGCGAAAACCGTGCCGCCCAGCACGATGTGTGTGGGATGCCGCAGCACGCCGAGGTCCTCGCGCGGATCGGCCGGGTAGACGAGCAAGTCGGCTGGAGCGCCGTCGGCGATGCCCGGATGGCCGAGCCAGTCCCTCGCCGCCCACGACGCCTGGCCCAGCGCCTGTTCGGCGGGCATCCCGGCCTTGTGCAGCGCCTCGATCTCGTCGACGAGCCTGCCGTGTTCGACCATGCCGCCCGCGTCGCTGCCCGCGAAGACGCGTACACCCGCCTCGACGGCCGAGGCGACCATCTCGCCGACACCGGCGTGGAGCGCGCGCATGTGCGCCGCGTACGCCGGGTACTTGCCCGCCTTGTCCGCGATGCCGGGGAAGTTCTCGATCTGGATCAGCGTCGGCACGAGCGCGATGTCCCGGCGCGCCAGCTCGTCGAGCTGCTCCGGGCTCAGCTCGGTGCCGTGTTCGAGGCAGTCGATCCCGGCCGCGATCAGGCCCGGCAGCGCTTCCTGGCCGAACACGTGCGCGGTGACGCAAGCGCCCTCGGCGTGCGCGGCCGCGATCGCCTCGGCCAGCACGTCGTCCGGCCACAGCGGCGCGAGGTCGCCGGCGCCGCGGTCGATCCAGTCCCCGACCAGCTTGACCCAGCCGTCGCCGTCGCGGGCCTGCTCGACCACCGCGGCGGGCAGCTGCGCCGGATCGTCCAGTTCGAGGCCGAACCCGGGGATGTACCGCTTGCGCAGCGCGAGATGCTGCCCGGCGCGGATGATCGTCGGCAGGTCGGCGCGGGCCTGCAAGGGCCGGACGTCCAGTGGGAGACCGCAGTCGCGGATCAGCAACGTCCCCGCGTCCCGGTCCGCGGCGGCCTGCTCTGCGGCTTCCGCCAGCGTCGCGGGGCCGTGCGCGGCGAGCCCCGGATGGCAGTGCGCGTCGACCAGGCCCGGCACGAGAAAGCCTTCCCGCGTCAGGGTTTCCGCGCCCGGCACGCGAGTGAACGAGATCCGCCCGCCGTCGATCCACAGCTCACCCGGTTCGCCGCCGGGCAGGATCACCCCGGCCAGGTGCAGTGCGGTCACTTACTTCTGCTTGGGCAGCTTGAACTTCGACGGGTCGAAGCCCGGGACGTCGTTCATGCCGCCGAGCTGCGAGAGATCGGGCGCACCGCCGGGCATGCCTCCACCGGGCGGCAGCATCGGCATGCCGCCGGGGAAGCCACCGCGGACCTTGGGCTGCGTCGGGCCGCGGCCCTTGCCCTTCTTCCCCTTCTTGCCCTTGCGCGACTTGCTGCCGCCACCACCGCCGAAGCCGAACTTCCCGGCCATCTGCGCCATCATCTTGCGGGCCTCGAAGAACCGGTTGACCAGGTCGTTGACCTCGCGCACGGTGACGCCGGAGCCGTTGGCGATGCGCAGCCGCCGGGAGCCGTTGATCAGCTTCGGATCGTCCCGCTCGGCCGGGGTCATGCCGCGGATGATCGCCTGGAGCTTGTCGAGGTGCTTGTCGTCGACCTGCGCGAGCTGGTCCTTCATCTGCCCGGCACCGGGCAGCATGCCGAGCAGGTTGCCGATCGGGCCCATCTTGCGGACCGCGAGCATCTGCTCGAGGAAGTCCTCCAGGGTCAGCTGGCCGCTGGTCAGCTTCTGCGCCGCCTGCTCGGCCTGCTCCTGGTCGAAGGCCTGCTCGGCCTGCTCGATCAGGGTGAGCATGTCGCCCATGCCGAGGATCCGCGACGCCATCCTGTCCGGGTGGAAGGTGTCGAAGTCCTCGAGCTTCTCGCCGTTGGAGGCGAAGAGGATCGGCTGGCCGGTGACCTCGCGGACGGACAGCGCCGCGCCACCGCGGGCGTCGCCGTCGAGCTTGGTGAGCACGACGCCGGTGAAGCCGACGCCGTCGCGGAACGCCTCCGCGGTGGTGACCGCGTCCTGGCCGATCATCGCGTCGACGACGAACAGGACCTCGTCCGGCTCGACCGCGTCGCGGATGTCCGCGGCCTGCTTCATCAGCTCCTCGTCGACACCGAGACGACCGGCGGTGTCGACCACGACGACGTCGTGCTGGGCGTGGCGGGCCTCGGCGATCGCGCGGCGGGCGACGTCGACCGGGTCGCCGACACCGTTCCCGGGCTCGGGCGCGAACGTGACGACCCCGGCGCGCTCACCGACGACCTGGAGCTGGGTGACGGCGTTGGGGCGCTGGAGGTCACAGGCGACGAGCATCGGCGCGTGGCCCTGCTTCTTCAGCCACAGCGCGAGCTTCCCGGCGAGCGTGGTCTTACCGGCACCCTGCAGACCCGCCAGCATGATCACCGTCGGCGGGGTCTTCGCGAGGTTCAGCCGCCGCGTCTCGCCGCCGAGGATCCCGACGAGCTCCTCGTTGACGATCTTGATGACCTGCTGCGCCGGGTTCAGCGCGCCATGGACCTCGGCACCCTTGGCCCGTTCCTTGACCTTCGCGATGAACGCCTTGACCACGGGCAGCGCGACGTCGGCCTCGAGCAGGGCGATGCGGATCTCGCGCGCGGTGGCGTCGATGTCGGCGTCGGACAGCCTGCCCTTGCGCGACAGGGTCTGCAGGGCCGCTGTGAGGCGGTCGGAGAGGGTGTCGAACACGGGTGTGCACGCTCCAGCTGAGTCGTCGTTGCGCGCCGGACCTGGCCCGGCATCTTCCGAGGGTAGTCGTTCCACGGATGCGGCCTCCGGGGTACCGCGACCTCGGCCCAACCACTTCCTCCGCACTCGTTAAGTATTTGACTGTCATTTTTCCTGGCAGACCACGAAAATCAGTAGCCAAGGCCCCTCAATTTAGTAAACATACATGTATGACTTCTGCGACGAGCACCCGCGCGATGCTCACGGAACCGGCCGAAGACGCCACCGAGCACGTCCCGTTCCGGCGCATCGCGGGCCTGTTCGGGCCGCACCGGCGGGCGATGGCGGGGCTGCTGGTGCTGCTCGTGCTGCAGGCGGGCCTGGGCATCGTTTCGCCGTTCCTGCTTCGCGAGATCCTCGACGACGCCCTGCCGCACCGGGACACGCTGCTGCTGAGCCTGCTCGCGGCCGGGATGATCCTGGCCTCGCTCGGCAGCGGGTCGCTCGGCGTCGCGACGACCGGGCTGGCCAACACCATCGGCCAGCGGGTCATGAACGAACTGCGGGTCTCGGTCTACGGCCACCTGCAGCGGATGTCGCTGGCGTTCTTCACGCGGACGAAGACCGGCGAAGTGCTCTCGCGCGTCTTCAACGACATCGGCGGCGTGGACAACGTGATCACCACGACGGCCGGTTCGGTGGTGCAGAACGGCACCACGACGCTCGCGATCGCCGGCGCCCTGCTCCTGCTCGACTGGCAGCTCGCGCTGCTGTCGCTGGTCGTGGTGCCGTTGTTCCTGCTGTTCACGCTGCGGCTCGGCAAGAAGCGCCGCACGCTCGCCCGCGGCCGGACGCGCCGGATGGCGCGGCTGACCACCATGGTCGAGGAGTCGCTGTCGGTCGCCGGGGTGCTGCTCGGCAAGACGATGGGCAACGAGCGGGCACTGCGTGAGCGGTTCGCCGCCGAATCCCGCGAGATCGCGTCGCTGGAGCGCAACGCCGCGCTGGCCGGACGCTGGCAGGTCGCCGCGCGCACGATGAGCCTGACGATCATCCCGGCGCTGGTGTACTGGATCGCCGGGCTCGCGCTCGCCGGCGGCGCGACGCCGTTTTCGCTGGGCACCGTGGTCGCGTTCACGAGCCTGCTCAACCGGCTCGTCGCGCCGGCGACGGCGATGCAGTCGATCGGGCAGAACGTGGCGACGTCCAAGGCGTTGTTCGCGCGGATCTTCGAAGTCCTGGACCTGCCGGTCGAAATCGCCGACACATCCGACGCGAAGAAGCTGGAGCTGCGCCGGGGCGACGTCTCGATGCGCGGGGTCTCGTTCCGGTACGAAGAAGGTGCCGCGTGGACCCTGCGCGACATCGATCTCGACGTCCCGGCGGGGACCACGACCGCGCTCGTCGGTTCCACCGGCTCGGGGAAGACGACGCTCGCGTACCTCGTGGCACGGCTGTACGACGTCACCGAGGGGCGAGTGAGCATCGACGGCGCCGACGTCCGCGACGTCACCCTCGCCTCGCTCGCGAACGGAATCGGTCTCGTGTCGCAGGAGACGTACCTGTTCCACGCGTCGGTACGCGAGAACCTGCGGTTCGCCAAACCCGGCGCCACCGACCACGAGATCGAGCGCGCCGCGAAGGCCGCGCACATCCACGACACGCTCGCCGCGCTGCCCGAGGGATACGACACGGTCGTCGGGCAGCGCGGATACCGGTTCTCCGGCGGGGAGAAACAGCGGATGGCGATCGCGCGCATCCTGCTGCGCAACCCGCCCGTGCTCATCCTCGACGAGGCGACGAGCGCGCTCGACAACCGCACGGAACGGTCGGTGCAGGCGGAGCTGGACCGGCTCGCGACCGGCCGCACGACGATCACCATCGCGCATCGTCTGTCCACTGTGGAGCACGCGGACCAGATCGTGGTGCTCGACGCCGGGCGGATCGTGGAGCGCGGCACCCACGACGAGCTGCTGCGGCTCGACGGCCGGTACGCCCGTTTGCTCCGCGAGCCGTCCGCCTAACCTGGGGGTCATGCAGAGCGAAGCCGTCGCGGACCACGAGCTGGCCGAGCTGGCGCGGCACGTCCGGGAGAGCGTCGGCAGGCTCAACTGGCGCATGCGGGCCGAACGCGACAAGGGCGGCCCCGGCCCGGTGGTGCTCGCGGTGCTGAGCAGGCTCTATCGCGCCGGCACGCACAGCCCGAAGGAGCTGGCCGACGCGGAACGGATCCAGCCGCAGTCGCTCACCCGCGTGCTCGCTTCGCTGGCCGAACGCGGCCTCGTCACCCGGACCCCGGATCCGGCGGACGGCAGGCGGTCGCTCATCGACATCACCCCGGCTGGGCGGGTGGAGCTGCGCGAGTACAGCATCGGCCGCGAACGCTGGCTGGCCGACGCGATGGCGCGGACGCTGTCCCCGACCGAACAACAGCTGCTGCGGCTGGCCTCGGAGCTGCTGGTGCGGGTCGCCGACTGCTGAGCGGCTGCCGGAAGTATCCGGTCGTCGCCGCGGCGGCGGCTGGCTAGGCTGCGTCCCGGATCAAGGGGGTAACAGCCAAAATGAAGATCATGTTCTGCGCGGCGCCGGGCTACGGGCTCATGCTGCCGCTCGTCCCGCTCCTCTGGGCCGCCCGCGCGGCGGGTCACGAAATCCTGCTCGCGACGACCTCGGAGATGACCGAGGCCGGTGCCCGGGCCGGCCTCCCTGCCGTCGACGTCTTCCCGGACCGCGACGTCTGGGCCGAACTGATGGCGAGGGTCGGCCCCGGCAGCACACCCCCCGCCGAGGAGGATCTCTCCGAGGAGGAGAAGCTGGTCGCCGCCACCGGGAACCCGTTCGGGGTCTTCACCCTGACGATGACCGAGGGCACGGTCGCCGCGGCCAGGGCGTTCGGTGCCGAGCTGATCGTCACCACGTCCGACCACGCCGCGGGCGCGCTGGCCGCCACCGCGCTCGGCCTCCCGGTGCTCGAAGTCGGCAACCGCGTCTCGTGGTCCATGCGGGACGAGGAATGGCGGCGGGAGCACTCGACTTTCGCCACCGACGACCCGCTTTCGCAGCACCTGGCCGAAAAGCTGGGCTTCGAGGCCGGACCGGCGAAGGTGCTCGCGCGGATCGACCCGCGTGCCCCGAGCATGGGCGGAATGACCGGCGACGAGACGGACCCGCGCGACGGCGCGCCGTGGTGGCCGATGCGGTACGTGCCGTTCAACGGCGGCGCCGTCGCCCCGCCGTGGGTCTTCGAGCACACCGAACGGCCGCGGGTGTGCGTCACGCTGGGCACCGTCGTGCCGTTCCTGTCCGGCACCAGCAACCTGACCGTCGTGGTCGAGGCGCTCGGGGAGCTGGACGTCGAGGTCGTCCTCGCGGCGGGGTCGGCGGATCTCTCCTCGCTCGGCACCCTGCCCGCCAACGTGCGGCCCGCCGGGTTCGTGCCGCTGTCGATGTTCCTGCCGACGTGCTCGCTGATCGTGCACCACGGCGGTTCCGGCACCACCGCCGCGCCGCTGTACTACGGCGTCCCGCAGCTGGTGCTCCCGTCGTTCGCGGACAACTTCCTCTCCGCCGACCGGGTCGCCGAACGCGGGGTCGGGCTGCGCTGCGACGCCGCCACGACCGACGTCGCGACGATGCGGGGCCTGGTGGAGCGGCTGCTCACCGAACCGGCGTTCGCCCAGGCCGCCGCGGAGGTCCGGGACGAGATGGCGAACCAGCCGAGCCCGGCGGCAGTCCTCCAGAAAGCCGTCGCCCTGGTCTGAGCGAGCGTGCGCTGAAGGACGCCTTCGGTGCACCGAGCGCGCTGAAGGACGCTTTCAGTGCACTAGATGCGCTGAAGGCGTCCTTCAGCACCTTCCGGGCCGAACTCCGGAGCCGGGCCGCTCCCCCGCGGACCGGGCCCCGGAGCCCTGGGGGCGGAAGGTTCACCTCCCCGGGAACCGTCCGCGCGAGAAGGAGTCTGCCGGGCGCACCGGCGCCGGGGGCAGCGTGAACTCCCCTATTCCGGGATGAGTAGTCCTACTCAGAACGCGCTCAGCGCGCGGACTTCGCCCGGCCCCGGACCTTCGCCGACGCCTTTTTCGCACGCCCCTTGGCTTTCGCGGCCTTCTCCGCGGCGGCCTTCGCCCGCCCGACGGCGGCTTCCGGCGCCCGCGTGGACTCGACGACGTTCTGCTGCAACGCCGCCAGCAACCGCGTGACGCCCTCGGCCTGCTCGGCGGCGGTCGGCTGGACGACGTCGGAGCCGTCGATCTTCGCCTGGATCAAGGCTTCCAGCGCTTCACGGTAGCGATCGGCGTAGCGGCCGGGGTCGAAATCGCCGGTCAGCTCCTCGATCAGGTTCACCGCGCGCCGCAGTTCCCCTTCGCGCAGCTCGACGTCCTCGTGCAGGAACGGGAAATCGGGCGTGCGGATCTCGTCGGGCCAGAACATGGTTTCGAGCATGATCACCTGGTCACGCACCCGCAGCGCGCCGAGCGTCTCGCGCTGCCGCAGGGCCACCTTGACCACCGCGGCCCGGCCTGACTGCTGCAAAGCCTCGCTGAGCAGCACATACGGCTTCGTGCCCGCCGGTTCCGGCTCCAGGTAGTAGCTCTTCGCGAAGTACACCGGGTCGATCGCCTCCAGCGGCGCGAACCCGCAGACGTCGATCGACTGCGCCGTCGGCAGCGGCAGCCCGGCGAGTTCCTGTTCGGTCAGCAGGACGACGTCGCCACCGGGGACCGGGAAACCCTTGACCATCTCCCCTGCCGGAACCTCGGCGCCGTCGACCTCGCAGACCCGCCGCACCCGGACCCGTCCGCCGTCCGGCTCGTGCACCTGGTGCAGCGCGACGCCGCGTTCCTCGGTGGCCCCGTAAGCCTTCACCGGAATGGCGTAACTGCCGAAGCCGATCGTGCCTTTCCACACCGCCCGCATGGCGCCCACCTCCGCAGCTCCAGGCTAGACACGGGGACGCGGCGGCGGACAGCTACAAACGGGTGTCAGGG
Organism: Amycolatopsis sp. NPDC058986; assembly: GCF_042741125.1. Classification (NCBI taxonomy): domain Bacteria; kingdom Bacillati; phylum Actinomycetota; class Actinomycetes; order Pseudonocardiales; family Pseudonocardiaceae; genus Amycolatopsis; species Amycolatopsis sp. NPDC058986. Next base: position 93,806 of record NZ_JBHYJW010000025.1, read on the forward strand.
CCCACGGATTCGCTCAGACATTCGAATGACGGGACCGCTTCACCGAGCGCGTCGGCCGAACAGCCGACCGCGGTGGCCGCCGCACGGAGTACCTCGGTGACCACCTCGACGTCCACCGGCGGTGCCGCCGCGAGGACGCCCGACCCGGCGTCGACCCGGCCCGCCAGCCCCGCCAGAGCGCTCGCGAGAGCCTGCTGCCCGGCGACCAGCTGGGTGACGACCTCGGCGAGTTCGGCGGCGGTGGCCGCAGAACCGGTGGCGCGCAGGGAATCCGCGAGTTCTTCGGCGCAGGAGCGCAGGTGGGAGGCGACGACGGTCGGGGGCAGCGAAAGCCGCGGGGGATTGTGCTCCAGCACCACTCACCGCCCTTCGCGCCGGAACCCGTCCGAGCCGATCGGTCCGTCATTTTGCCATCGACGCTCCCGGCGGCCCGGCCGACACCCCGAAGCGCGCTCAGCCGGGCGGGAGGACACGGTTCAGCAGGGTGACCAACTGGCGCAGCTCGCCGTCGGCCAGCGCCGCCAGCGGTGTCCCCGCCAGGGCGGCGCGGACCACCTCGTCGCGGACCCGGCGGCCCTTGGCGGTCAGGACCAGCACGCGGGAGCGGCGGTCGGCCGGGTCCACGGCGCGCTCCACCAGGCCCCGGTCGGCGAGCTGGTTGCTCACGAAGGTCAGATTCGGGGCGTTGCAGTGGAGGCGTTCGGCCAGCGCCTTCATCGAGGGCGGCCGCTCGTCCGGGTCGATCGCCCACAACGCCTGGAACGTCGCCGGGGTCAGGCGGTGCTCCGCCAGCACCGGCCCGATCTGCGTGACGGTCCGCATCCAGATGTCGTAGGTCGCGGCGATCGCGGTGACGAGATCGGGCGCGGACATGCCCCCATCCTACCTATGTTTCGAGCCTCGAAGGATTCTGCTACCGTCGATACTTCAAGGCTCGAACTAGTGGAGGATCCTGTGAAAGACGGCTATCGCGGCCTCACCGCGCTCGTCACCGGTGCGTCCAGGGGGCTGGGGCGGGCGTACGCCGAGGAGCTGGTTCGCCGGAGCGCGGGTGATCCTGCTGGCCCGCTCGGAACCGGACCTGCGGGAACTCGCCGAACACCTGGCTGAGCGGCACGGCGGCCCGGTGGCCGAGGTGATCGCCGCCGACCTCACCGCCGAGGACGGTCCGGAGCGGGTCCTCGCGGAGCTGCGCGACCGCGGCCTGATCGTCGACCTGTTGCTCAACAACGCCGGCGCGGGCCCGTTCCTCGACCGCCCGCTCGCACCGCAGCTGCGCTCGGTCGGGCTCAACGTCGGCGGCCTGCTCGCGCTCACCCACGCACTCGGGGCCGAAATGGTCGCGCGCGGCCGCGGCGGCGTCATCAACGTGTCCTCCACCGCCGCTTTCCAGCCCATGCCCTACCAGGCAAGTTATGCCGCGACCAAGGCGTTCGTGCTCTCCTTCACCGAGGCGCTGGCCGTGGAACTGCGCGGCACCGGTGTCCATGTCATGGCCGCGCACCCCGGCCCGATCGCGACCGGCTTCCTCCACGGCACCTCGGCCACGATCAACGCGGCCGTCGCCGCCCGCACGCTCGACGACTACGCCCGGCGGCGCGCGGTGTCCTATCCGGGCCGGGCCGTGAGCCGGGTGCTGAACCGGACCATGGCCTGGTTCCCCCGGCTGCTGCCGCGCGCCGTCGTCACCCGGGCGACCGGAGCACTCAACCGCAAGCTGGGCCTGCACGAGGTCGTCGACCTCGGCTAGCGTCCCGGAGCGTCAGCCGAGGCGGGCCGCGAGTTTCGCTTGTCCTGGCCCGGAAAGCTCGCCCGTGACACCACGACGTCCGGCGAGGGCCATCAGACAGGCTTCGGCGGGCCCTTGGACCACGGGCCCGGAACCGGCGGACCAGTCGAGGTCGGTGGCGACCAGCCGGACACCCCTGATCCGCCAGAACCCCCGGATGACCGGGGCTACCAGCGCCAGCCGCAGTGCGGGCAGCAGCCGCTCCCCCGGGACCTGCCTCGGCAGGCCGAGCGGGCGGCGGATGTCCTGCTGGTGGATGAGGCAGTCGGTCAGCGCGATCCCGCCGCCGAACCCCGCGGTCAACCCGCGCGGTTCGGCGTACTTCCGCAGCAACGCCACCAGCTCGTCCGGGCCGCGCCGCACATACTCGGTCACGCCGACGCTGTTCACCTTGCCGGGCGTGAACCGGCCCTTGGCGAAGCGGCGGACCAGGTCGCGCGGGGTCAGTTCGTCGTAGCTGATCACGTGCGCGACGACGTCGCGGACGCTCCAGCCCTCGCACAGCGTCGGCGCGTCCCATTGCTCCGGTGTCAGCGTTTCGAGGAATGCCGCGAAGTCCAGCCGCTCGTCCCGCGCGAGGCGCTTGATGTCCATGGCAGTTGCCTAGTCTCTCGAAGCGCCCCGCGCAAGACACCGATCACGATGCCGCGGCCAGCACCGCCTGTTCCACTTTCGCGCGCCACTCCGGGTCGATCCGGCCGGTGCGCGGGGTGACGGCGAACGAGTCGACCACCGCGCCGCCCAGTGTCGCGACCTTGGCCCAGCGGACCTCGGCCTCGCAGCGGCGCAGCGCCCCGGCGATCCGGAACAGCAGGCCGATCCGGTCGGTGGCCCGCAGTTCCAGCACGACGGTGTCCGGCCCGCTCGTCTCGTCGTCGAACCACAGCACCTTCGGTTCGGCGACGGACACCGCGCCGCCGTAGTCGCGTTCCTTCGCCGCGAGCCGCTGGGTGAGCGGCAGCGTGCCCGCCACCGCCCGCGCGAACTGCTCACGCAGCAACGTGACGTCGGGCAGCGAACCGAACTTCGGCGACGCCGTGAAGACGCCCGCCCGGCCACCCTCGTGCGCCCGCAGCAATGCCGAGTGCACCTCCAGCGAATTCAGCGCGAGGACCCCGGCCGCGGGCGCGAGCAGTTCGGCCCGCGCGGGGACGGCGAGAACCACGGTGACGATCTTGCCGTGGGCGCTGATGTGGACCTCACCGCGCCCCGAAGCCGCCGCCGCGGAGACCAGTTCCCGCTGTTCGTCGTCCATCGGCCCGGGTTCCGAGAAACCCTTGCCCCGCAAGACTTCCTCACAGCCGGACACGAGTTCGGCGAGCAGCCTGGCCTTCCAGTCGGTCCACACGCCCGGTCCGGTCGCGAGCGAATCGGCCTTGGTCAGCGCGTGCAGCAACTCGATGAGCAGGGTGTCATTTTCCAACGTCTTGACCACGCGAGAAACCGTCGCCGGGTCGCCGATGTCCCGCCGCGTCGCGGTGTGCGGCAGGAGCAGATGGTGCCGCACCATCGCGGACACCGTCGCGGCGTCCTTTTCGGACAGTCCGAGCCTGGTCGCGACCTGTGCCGAGATCGCCGCGCCCAGCTCGGAGTGGTCCGCATCGCGGCCCTTCCCGATGTCGTGCAGCAACGCGCCGATGAGCAGCAGGTCCGGCCGCGCCACCGTGGTGGTCAGCTTCGCCGCCTCGACACACGCCCGCACCAGGTGCCGGTCGACGGTCCAGGCGTGCACCGGCGATCGCGGCGGCAGGTCGCGCACCGCGCCCCATTCCGGGAACAGCCGCGCCCAGAGGCCGGTCCGGTCCAGCGCCTCGACGGCGTCGACCATCCCCTCCCCCGCGCCCAGCAGCTCCACCAGCGCGTTCAGCGCGTCCTCCGGCCACGGCGCCCGCAGTTCCGGCGCCGACTCCGCGAGCGCCCGCAACGTCCCGTGGGCAATCGGTTTCCCGGTCCGCGCGGAAGCCGCGGCGACCCGCAGCAGCAACGCCGGATCACGCGCGGGAACGGCGTCCCGCGCGAGCGAGACCTCGTTCCCGTGCAGCACAACACCTTCCGCCAACGGCGTTCGCACCGGACGCCGTCCGAACCGCGACTTCGATGGCTCCACAGTGGATCGCAGCGCGACGTCGACCGCATACGCGATCGTCCGGCCCGCCCCGGAAAGCTTACGCGCCAAGGTGAATCGATCGCCGAAGCCGAGTTCGGCGGCGACAAGCTCGGCCTCCGGCGCGGCCAGCACGTCCCGCTCACGCCGCAGTTCGCGCCGCAGCTCGGTGCGGACGTCGAGCAGGAGTTCCTTCGCCGCAAGGAGTTCTTCGCCGGGACGCGCGGTCAGCTGGGCCGCCGCCAGCGCTTCGAGCACCGCGAAGTCCCGCAGTCCGCCCCTGCCATGTTTGAGATCCGGCTCCGCGGACTGCGCGATTTCGCCGCTGCGCCGCCAGCGCAGCCGCACCGCCTCGGCCAGCTCGTCGAGCCGCTTGCGCGCGGTCCGCCGCCACTGGTCCCGCGCCGCCGACGCGAGCCGCTGCGTCAGGTCGGCGTCTCCGGCGATGTGCCGGGCGTCGAGCAGGCCCATCGCGGTGCGCAGATCCTCCGAGGCGACCTTGACCGCCTCGCCGGGTGTGCGCACCGAATGGTCGAGCCCGACCTTCGCGTCCCAGAGCGGGTACCACAGCGCGTCCGCGATCTTCCCGACGTCGGGATTCCCGTTGTGCACCAGCACGAGATCGAGATCGGAGAACGGCACCAGCTCGCGGCGGCCGAGGCCGCCGACGGCGACCAGCGCGACACCGGGATCGGCGGTGTCGACACCGGCCGCCGTGGCGCCCTTGCCGAGCCAGAATTCGTAGAGGTCGACCAGGGCGGCGCGCAACGCCGCCGCGCCCAGCCGTCCATGCCTGCCCTCGAGCAGCCGCTCGGTGGCCTTGACCAGCTCACCCCCGTCGGTCATCCGAATCGCCTATAGGGCGTCCGAGCCGCGTTCGCCGGTCCGTACCCGGATCACCGTGTCGACCGGGGTGACCCACACCTTGCCGTCGCCGATCTTGCCGGTGTGCGCGGCGGTGGTGATCGCCGTGAGCACCTTCTCGACGTTCGAATCGTCGGTGACGACCTCGATCTTCAGCTTGGCCACGAAGTCCACCGAGTACTCCGCGCCGCGGTAGACCTCGGTGTGTCCCTTCTGACGGCCGTAGCCCTGCACCTCGCTGACCGTCATGCCGAGCACGCCCAGCTGCTCCAGCGCGGATCGGACGTCGTCGAGCGTGAACGGCTTGACAATCGCGGTGATCAGCTTCATGCCTTGCTCTCCTCGAGTTTCGTGGCGGTCGCGGACTTCGCCGGGAAGGGGCTCGGGTGGCCGAAGCCGCCGCCCATGCCCGTGAAGTCGTACGCGCTCTCCGCGTGCTGGGCCTCATCGATACCACTGACCTCGTCCTCGGCGCTGACGCGGAAGCCGCCCGCCTTCTTGATCACCCAGCCGATGAGGAAGGACAGCACGAACGAGTAGACGAGCACCGCGCCCGCGGCGAGTGCCTGCTTGCCCAGCTGGCCGAGACCGCCGCCGTAGAACAGGCCGTCGGCACCGGCGGAGTTGACGCTCTTGGTGGCGAAGAACCCGATCAGCAGCGTGCCGACGAGACCGCCGACGAGGTGGACGCCGACGACGTCGAGCGAGTCGTCGAACCCGAAGCGGTACTTGAGGCTGACGGCCAGCGCGCACAGCACACCGGCGATGACGCCGATCGCGATCGCGCCCAGCGGGCTGACGAACCCGGCGGCCGGGGTGATCGCGACCAGGCCCGCGACGGCGCCCGAAGCGGCGCCCAGCGTGGTCGGCTTGCCGAACTTGAGCTGCTCGACCAGCAGCCAGCCGAGGACCGCGGCGGCGGTGGCGACGGTCGTGTTGGTGAACGCGACGGCCGCGACGTCGTTGGCGGCCAGCGCCGAACCGGCGTTGAAGCCGTACCAGCCGAACCACAGCAGGCTCGCGCCGAGCAACACGAACGGCACGTTGTGCGGGCGTCCGGTGTCCTTCGGCCAGCCCTTGCGGCGGCCGAGCACGATGGCGAGCGCGAGGCCCGCTGCACCAGCGTTGATGTGGACCGCGGTACCACCGGCGAAGTCGAGTGCCTTGAGCTTGTTGGCGATCCAGCCACCGGCGTTCTCCGCGCCCATGAAGCCGTCGAACGAGAACACCCAGTGCGCGACCGGGAAGTACACGACGGTCACCCAGATCGCGACGAACAGCGTCCAGCCCCAGAACTTGGCGCGGTCGGCGATGGCGCCGGAAATCAGCGCGGGGGTGATGACCGCGAACATCAGCTGGAACATCACGAACGCGAGCACCGGCAGCGCGTCCGGCCCCGGCCACGCGACGGCGGGCGCGGTGTCGGTCGCCGCGACGGCGAGACCGGCCAGCTTGCCGACCGTGTTGGACAGTCCCGCGAGGTCGAAGTTACCGAGCAGGCCCCCGAACGCGTCGTTGCCGAAGGCCATCGAGAAGCCGTACAGCACCCACAGCACTCCGACGACGGCGAGTGCGATGAAGTTCATCATCAGCATGTTCAGGACGCTCTTCGCGCGGACCATGCCGCCGTAGAAGAACGCCAGTCCTGGGGTCATGAGCATGACCAGCGCGGCGCTGACCAGTACCCACGCTGTATCTCCTGCGTTCAGCACAATCTTCCTCCCGTGCCGTGGGTGTCTGACGGGGAAGTTTTGGTGCGCGGTGTTTCACCGGGCGCCGAATCAGGTTTCACGTGGGTGAACTGTGGTCGCCCTCTTGTTACGTCCAGGTTTCCCGTCACCTGTGGTGTCCTGTCCGATTGCGAAACGTCGTGGTCGAATATCCCCATGACTCACCCCGCGCAGGCCAATGACCCACTGCCACCTCGCGTCGTGGACGCCCTGCGCTGCTCGGTGTGCGGGGACCCGGTCGGGTTAGCCGATCGCACGCTGCGTTGCGCCGAGCGTCACTCGTTCGACTTAGCGAAGCAGGGTTACGTGAACCTGTTGCACGCGCGAATCCCGGCCGGGACGGCCGACACCGCGCCGATGGTCGCGGCGCGCGCGGCGTTCCTGGAATCCGGCGTCTACCAGCCGCTCGCCGAGGTCATCGCGAAGCTCGCGGCGAGGCACGCCGGCGACGGCCTGATCGTCGACGCTGGCGCGGGCACCGGTTATTACCTCGCCCACGCGCTCGACGCCGCGCCGAAGGCCGCCGGCCTCGCACTCGACGTCTCCGCGATCGCGCTGCGCCGCGCCGCCCGCGCGCACGAACGCGCCGGAGCGGCGGTGTGGAACCTGTGGGAGCCGTGGCCGGTGGCCGACGAGGTGGCGTCGATGGTGCTCAACGTCTTCGCGCCGCGTAACGCCCAGCAGTTCCACCGCGTGCTGGCGCCCGGCGGCCTGCTGGTGGTCGCGACGCCCACGGCGGGACATCTGCGCGAACTCGGCGATCTCGTGCTCGATGTGGACGAACGGAAGGACGAACGGCTGGAGCGCAGCCTGCGCGAATACTTCACCCGGACGAGTCGGATCGAGGTCACCAATCGGGTGGAATTCTCGCCGGAACTGGTGCGCGAGGTCGTCGACATGGGCCCGACCGCGCATCACTTGACCGACGACCGGCGCGCCCGCCTCGAAGCGCTCTCCTCCCCGCTCGACGTCACGACGTCCTTCGCGGTGTCGGTCTACCGCGCGGTGACGGAATGACCCCGGACCTGACCGAGCCCGCCACCCTGCTCGCCGATCCCGCGTGGGTCCGCGCGCGGATCGGCGGCGCGGCGAAACTCTACGGCTGCGCGCGGCCGGAAGTGCTCGGGACGATCTGGTGGTACTCGCTGTCGTCGGTGCTGGTGGCGCCGTCGCTGGAGTCACTGATCGCGACCGGTGTCGCGATGGATCCTTCGCTGGACGCCGTTTCGCTGGACATGGTTTCGGACGGCCGATTCCTCGGCGCGCGTTCGTCCCGCCCGTTGTCCGCGGATCTGGCTGAACTGGGCGCCGCGTTCTCGGCCACTTTGGGGACCGCGATCCGTACCATCGCTTCCGTCTCGGGAGCGAATCCCCGGGCGCTGGGGGCGATCGCCACGGATTCCATCGGCAACCGTCTACTGTGGACGTCCGATCCGGAACGCGCGATGGGTTTGGCTGCCCCGCTGGTGTCCGCGATCGGGCTCGGGATGCCGTCGCCACGCTTCATCCGCGTGGGCCGTTCGCCGGTCGTGCGGCGGGCTTCGTGCTGTCTGATCTACGAGGCCGGGAACCCGAAGTGCACCAGCTGTCCGCGCCAGACCCCCGCCGAACGCGACCGACGGTTACGCGCCGCCCTGGGCTGAGGCCCACGTCCGTTCCCCGGTCGGGCGACTTCCCACGGTCACCACCGCACGGTAGGCAGAGAGTGAACCTGTCACCACTGTGAGGAGTGTCCGTCGATGCGTGCGCGTGTGCTGGTCCCAGCGGTCCTGCTCGCCACCATGTCGTTCTCCGGCACGGCCTCGGCCGATCCGCCGTATCAGCTCAAGCACGCCCACACCGGCTACTGCCTCGGCGAGGACGGCGGCCTCGTCGACACCTACCGCTGCGACCCGAAGCACCAGTGGCGCGTCTCGGGCAGCATGGTGTTCGAGGACGTCGCCTCGAAACACTGTCTCGAAGTGGGCCGCAACGGCAGGTCGGTGTACACCAGCGCCTGCGACGGCGCGCCCGCGCAGCGCTGGACATTGCGCGGCGAGGGCCGTTCGAAGGGGCTTCTCGAGAACGCGAGCAGCCACACCTGTTTGTCCTACGACTTCAAGAAGGTCACCGCCGAACCCTGCGACGCCGCGAAGGGCCAGGAGCAGACCTGGGACGTCGACGACTAGACATAATGTCGGACGAGGGGCAGGAAGATCTCATCGAGGATCGACCGGATGCGTGCGGGCTTCACGGGTTTGAGGTCCATGAGCAGGTCGTGACGCACGAGGTCGAACGGCAGGGCGAGCACCGCGGCGGGGATCCGTTCCAGGTCGATCTCGCCGCGGTCATGGGCACGCTGGTAGATGGTCCGGACGCGCACCAGCCGTTGGTCGCCGATGATCCGGTCGCGCACCTTGGTGGGAGTGAGCCCGGCTCCGGCCAGTAGTCCCGAGACGACCGCGGCCACGGCGATGGCGAAGAAGGCGGCGCGAGCCTGCCCCATGCCGGTCAGTGCTTCGAGGAGGTCGCCGCGCAGGGAGCCGGTGTCGGGGACGTCGACCGGGTGACTGTCCCGGTAGTGCTCCAGCGCGGCGAGCACGAGCTCGTCCTTGTTGGCCCAGCGGCGGTACAGCACGGCGACGCCGGTGCCGGCACGGGAGGCGACGGACTCCATGGTCAGCTTTGCGAAGCCGGCTTCGACCAGCTCGTCCCAGGCCGCGTCCAGCAGCGCGGCCTCGAGTTCGGGTCCGCGACGGCGTTGGCGGGAGGGCGCGTCGTCAGGTGGGGTCATGGCCCCATCATAAGGAAGGTTTGCATTCCTTATCGACCCCCTCTACTCTCATAAGAGATGGATTCAACTCTTACAGAGGGGGACGAGAAGATGCCAGAGACCACGGTGTTGATCGTCGGCGCCGGTCCGACCGGGCTGACGCTGGCCTGCGAACTCGCCCGCGGCGGCGTCTCGTTCCGGCTGATCGAGGCCGCCCCCGGCCCGCGACCCGGCTCGCGCGGCAAGGGCGTCCAGCCACGCACCCTTGAGGTGTTCGACGATCTCGGCATCGTCGATCGCGTGCTCGCCCACGGCCGGATGGCGATGCCGATCCGGTCGACCGCTCCCGATGGCCAGGTGACGACGAGCGGCGGCGAGACGCTGGAGCATCGCCCCGACATTCCTTATGCGGCAAGCCTGATCACACCCGAGTGGCGGATCGAGGAAGCGCTGAGGCTGCGGCTGGCGGAGTTCGGCGGAGCGGTGGAGTTCGGCAGTGCGTTCGAGAGCTTCGAGCAGTCGGACGAGGGTGTGTCGGCGGTGATCGTCAAGGGCGGCGAGGCGGAGACGGTCACCGCGCGCTGGCTGGTCGGCTGCGACGGCGGCCACAGCATCGTCCGCAAGCAGGCCGGTATCGCTTTCGAGGGCGAGACCCGCGAGGAGGTGCGGATGATCGTCGCCGACGTCGAGGTCGACGGCCTCGATCGCGACGCCTGGCACATGTGGCTGTGCGACGAGGGCCTCATCACCCTCTGCCCGCTGCCCTCGACCAACGCCTTCCAGTACCAGGCCAGCATCGGGCCGGGACAGAACCCCGAACTCAGCCTCGCGAACATGCAGACGATCTTCGATCGGCGGAGCGGCCGCACCGGCATCCGCCTCCACGAGCCGGAGTGGTCGTCGTTGTGGCGCGCCAACGTCCGCCTCGTCGACCGTTATCGCGAGGGTCGCGTGTTCCTCGCCGGCGACGCGGCGCACATCCACTCCCCCGCCGGCGGACAGGGGATGAACACCGGCATCCAGGACTCGCACAACCTCGGCTGGAAGTTCGCGGCGGTCGCCAGCGGCGCCTCGCCGACGTTGCTCGACAGCTACGAAGCCGAGCGGCGGCCAGTCGCGGCGGGCGTGCTCGCGCTCTCGGACGCCCGCCTGAGGCAGACGATCGAGAAGAAGGCCATCCCCGTCCGCCGCGATGCGAACACGATGCAGCTCCGCGTGAATTATCGCGGCTCTGCCCTGGCGCGCGACGACCGCGACGAGACTGCCTCGCTCCGCGCCGGTGACCGCGCCCCCGATGCGACCAAGCTGACGACAGTGGACGGCGAACACCGGCTGTTCGAGATGACGCGCGGCGGGCGCTTCACCTTGCTGAGCTTCGGGGCCACACCTGCGGTCGAAGCCTCTTCGTTCGACCTCAAGACCCTCCAGGTCGTCGGGCAACCGACCGGTCCCGGCGACATCGCCGACACCGAAGGCCACCTCGCCGACGCCTACGGCGCGACCGACCGCACCCTCGTGTTGATCCGTCCCGACGGCTATGTCGCGCTGATCTCCGATGCCGGTGACGTCTCGGCGGTGCCGGACTATCTCGCCGCGGTCCACCGGCTGGGAATCGATGGCCACGACCTGGAACGCTGAGTACCGTGGCGCTCGATGAGCGAACGTACGTGGGGCTTCCGGACCCGCGCGCTGCACGCGGGCGGCACCCCTGATCCGGCGACCGGTGCCCGCGCCGTGCCGATCTACCAGACGACCAGTTTCGTGTTCGAGGACGCCACGGACGCGGCGAATCTGTTCGCGTTGCAGAAGTACGGCAATGTCTACAGCCGCATCGGCAATCCGACCGTGGCCGCGTTCGAGGAGCGGATCGCCAGCCTCGAAGGCGCGATCGGCGGCGTCGCGACCGGCAGCGGGCAGGCCGCGGAGTTCCTGACGTTCTCCGCGCTCGCCGAGGCCGGTGACCACATCGTGTCCGCGAGCGGGCTCTACGGCGGGACGGTCACGCAGCTCACCGGGACGTTGGCACGCTTCGGCGTCGAGACGACATTCGTGAGCGGTGACCGCGTCGAGGACTACGCGGCGGCGATCACCGACAGGACGCGGCTGCTCTACACCGAGGTCGTCGGTAATCCGAGCGGTGCGATCGCCGACATCGCCGGGCTGGCCGATCTCGCGCACTCACACGACATTCCGCTCGTGGTGGACGCGACACTCGCGACGCCGTACCTGTGCCGTCCGATCGAACACGGCGCCGACATCGTGCTGCACTCGGCGACGAAGTTCCTCGGCGGGCACGGCACCACGCTCGGCGGGATCGTCGTGGAATCCGGGAAGTTCAACTGGGGCAACGGAAAGTTCCCCCGGATGACCGAGGTCGTCGACAGCTACGGCGGTCTGAAGTACTGGGAGAACTTCGGCGAATACGCTTTCTGCACGCGGCTGCGAGCGGAGCAGTTGCGCGATATCGGAGCAGTGCTCTCGCCGCATTCGGCTTTCCTTCTGCTGCAAGGCGTCGAGACCCTGCCGCAGCGGATGGACGCGCACGTGGCCAACGCCAGCGCGGTCGCCGAATACCTGGAACTCGACGACCGCGTCGAGTGGGTCGGCTATGCCGGACTGCCCGGACATCCGCACCACTCGCTCGCCCAGCGATACCTGCCGCTCGGGCCCGGCGCGGTGTTCTCCTTCGGGGTCCGGGGCGGGCGCGCGGCGGGCGAGAAGTTCGTCGAGTCGGTCGAGCTGCTTTCCCATCTGGCCAACGTCGGCGACGCGCGGACGCTGGTGATCCATCCGGCGTCGACCACGCACGCACAGCTGTCGGACGAGCAGCTGCGGGCCGCGGGGGTCAGGCCGGACCTGATCCGGTTGTCGATCGGGCTGGAGGACGTCGAAGACATCCTCTGGGATCTCGACCAGGCGCTGGACAAGGCGGTGGCCGGATGACGTACGACGTCTCGGCCGTCGAACGGCGGCGCATCCTGGGGCGGACCAAGTCGGTGACTCTGGTCGGAGCGTCCGCGAATCCGGCCAGGCCGAGCTACTTCGTCGCGACGTACCTGCTGTCCTCGACGCGCTACGAGGTCAACTTTGTGAACCCGCGGCTGGACACGCTGCTCGGACGGCCGGTGTACCCGTCGCTGAAGGACGTCCCGGGCGAGGTGGACCTGGTCAGCGTGTTCCGCAAGCACGACGACCTGCCGCAGGTGGCCGAAGAAGTCATCGACGTCGGCGCGCGGACGTTGTGGCTCCAGCTCGGGCTGTGGCACGAGGACGTCGCAGCGCGAGGCCGTGAGTCCGGTTTGGACGTTGTGATGAACAGGTGTGTGAAGATCGAGCACGCTCGCTTCGCCGGTGGACTGCACCTGGCCGGGTTCAACACCGGGGTGATCAGCTCGCGACGGCAGTCGGCGCCCTAGGGTGACCGGATGATCGAGATTCGGGAGGCCGGACCGGACGACGGCGACGTGCTCGGTGAGATCCACACTGCGGCGTGGAAGGTGGCGTACGCGCCGTCCTTCGATCCGGAGTTCGCCGAGCAAGCCCTCCGGAGCAGGCGAGGTCGCTGGCACGCACGGATCGCCGAAGGCGCGGGAACGCTGTTGCTCGGCGAACTCGACGGGCGTCCGATGGCGTTGTCCTATTCGCTCCCGTCTTCGGAACGGCCGGGTTTCGCCGAGATCTCCAGCTTCTACGGCCACCCCGACGGCTGGGGCAGTGGCATCGCCGCCGCGTTGATGACCGAGACGTTGCGGCGCCTGTCCGACGACGGCTTCGCCCAGGTGCATCTGTGGACGTGGCGCGACACTCCGCAGTCTCGCCGCTTCTACCGTAAGTGCGGCTTCAGCGAGTCCGGGGAGACACGTCTCTTCGACTACGGCGCGGGCAACCTGATCGACCAGGTCGAATACTCACGGGCCTGCTGAGCGGGTCTCGTCGCCGGGAAGTTCTCCGGCGCTCGCGGTGTTGTCGCTGCACGTGACCTTTGCTGTGACCTTCGTCGGCGGGCCGACCGCCGTTCTCGAGCTGGGCGGCGCCCGGTTCCTCACCGATCCGACGTTCAGCGGCCCCGGCGTGCAGGGCGGTGCGCCCGGCCGTCCGCTGACCAAGACCGAAGAGCCCGCGCTCGGCGCGTCCGAGGTGGGCCGCATCGACGCGGTGCTGCTCTCGCACGACGAGCATGCCGACAACCTCGACCCGGCAGGCCGGGAGTTCCTGGCTTCCGTGCCGGTGACCTTCACGACCACCGGCGGGGCGTCGCGACTGGGCGGCGTCGCGCGCGGCCTGAAGCCGTGGGAATCCGCGCGGGTCGGCGCGGTCGAGGTCGTCGCCGTCCCGGCGTTGCACGGCCCGCCCGGCGCGGAGCCTGTGACCGGCCAGGTGATCGGCTTCCTGCTGCGCGGCGAGGATCTGCCGACGGTGTACGTGAGCGGCGACAACGCGTCACTGGACGTCGTGCGCGAGATCGCGGGCATCGCCGGGCCGGTGGAGTTCGCCGTGCTCTTCGGCGGCGCGGCGCGGACAGCGTTGTTCGACGGCGCTCCCCTGACGCTGACCAGTCTCGACGCCGTCGAAGCCACCCGGATCCTGGCGGCCGACGTGGTGGTCCCGCTGCATCTGCGTGGGTGGGAACACTTCAGCGAAGGCCCCTCGGACATGGCTTCCGCGTTCGCGGCGGCGGGGTTGGCGGACCGGCTGCGGCTGCTCGACCCCGGCGAACGCGCCGTGTGGTAACCGGCCGCGCTGGGCTCGGTGCCCGCGCCGCATGGTCGCGGGCAGCCCAGCGCGTGGTGACGGCGGCCCGGCGCGTAGAAACTCTAACCGCCGAGCGCGCCGCGTGGTGATCAGCCGTCCCGGCGCGTGTGAGAGGCTCGGGACATGGCGAAACCGAGCGGGCTGCAGGTCCGGAACATCATCGCGGCCGTGCTGATGGCGGCGGCGTTCGTGTGGAACCTCGTGATCGGCGGCCCGTGGTGGGTCAGCGCGATCGTCGGCGTCGCCTTCGTCCTCTCCATCGCCTCGGCCTACCTCAACCGCCCCGGCGCCCGCTGACCTGCTTTCCCCCGCGCGGCGTGTGCTGCCCCGGCTTGTGCTGAAGGACGCCTTCGGTGCGTTCGGCGCGCTGAAGGGCGCTTTCAGTGCGCTGGATGCACTGAAAGCGCCCTTCAGCACACCTGCCCCAGGTGACCGTTTTGCCGCCGCTGCCCCGGTCTGCTGTGCCGGTAAGTCCACCTTGCGGGCGTCTGACGCCTGCAAGGTGGCCTTACCGGCAGTCGACGTGCCCGCGGGTAGCGGCGATTCGTTCGCGTCACCGCGGATGCGGGATGGGTGTCCCTCGGCGGTGGTGCGCCAGCCCGGATGCCGCGAATGCGTCGTTCGGGACATGGGTCGGCCGAGCATGTCCCGAACGCGTCGTTCGGGACGATCAACGTCTCCAGCGCGTCGTTCGGGACACAGCCTCCACCGGCGGACGTGCTGTGAGGGACCCCTTACCAGCGCTCAACACCGGTAAGGAGTCCTTCACAGCAATCACCGCCACCCTTGCCCGGCACGGTCCGTGAATGCCACATTGAGGGACTCTGAGTCCCTCAATGTGGCATTCACGGACACCAAGCGCACGAACGGACCGCTCGCGACACCCCGCCCGCCCGGGCATCGAGATTTCCTTGTCCCGTAAGGGTTTCCGGAGCCATCCACAGCACAGGTCGCATGTGGACAATCCCCGGCCCCACGTCCGATCGCCGGGATTTTGTCGTACCGGGGCGATAGACTGTTGCAGGGCTGCCCCCCTTGGGGAGGGTGGGGGAGGGGGTTAGGCGCGAGGGGGGTCAGGAAGTGGTGTCGCGGTAGCGGGTTTCCAGGGTGGCGCGGCCTTGGGGGGTGAGGTCGCCGTGGAGGCGGAGGCGGGCGAGGCCGCCGTCCGGGTAGATGTCGAGGCGGGCTTCGGTGATCTCGGGCGAGCCGGGAACGGCGAAGCGGTGGCGGGTGTCGGGTTGCAGGCGGGTCTTCGGCAGCACCGGTTGCCAGGGGCCGTCGCCGTCGCGGCCGCTCAGTGCGGCCCAGCCGGGGGCGTTGCCCTTGAGGTTGCTCGTGTCCAGGTCGACGAAGCGGACGACGCCGGCGCCCGCGAGGCGCACGGTCACCCAGTCGTTGCCGTCGTCGCGGCGGCGCGCGGTTTCCCAGCCTTCGGCCTGGTGTGCGGCAAAGCCGGGTGAGAACAGGTTGCTCGGCGACGAGTAGAACATGTTGCTGCAGCCGGTGCACTCGGCGCCGTTCTCCAGCGCCGCCAGGTCCAGCGCGCCGGGGTCCAGCAGCGCCGGATCCGGCACCGGCGAGCCGTGCACCCGCAGCCGCGCGACGCCGCCGTCCGGGTGCATGGTCAGCCGGACGTGCGTGTAGCGCCGGGTACCACCCACAGCGAAGAGGTTCTCCGTGTGTCCTTCGGCGGGCGCCCGGTCCACCAGGGTGTCCCAGTCCACTTCGGACAGTTCGGCAGCGGACGGGTACCCAGGGACAGCGCAGGCCTCGACGGAGACGAACGGCGGATAGTTCCCCTTGAAGAACGCCGTGTCGACGACGACGCCGGAGACCACGCCGGCCAGCCCCAGCCGCAGCACGGCCTGGTCGTCGCCCGGCGAGCGGTGCCGCCGGGTCTCCCAGCCGTCGTACACCTGGCCCCGCGGCCCGAAGGTTTCCGGCCGATGCTCCGGTTTCCACGGGTTGACCAGGTTCTCCTTCTCGGCGAACAACTCGTCGGTCGCCCACATCACGGTCCCGCCGAAGCGGCGCGAGGCCAGATCCGGCTGAGCTGTCCATTCCGGACGGTCGTACGGCACGTTCGCCTCCAGGTCAGCAGTTCCCACGTTCCAGCAGCATCCCACGCGGTTCCTCGCCGACCGAGGCCCCGCGCAGCCAGGTACTCCGCACCACGCCGGCCAGCGGACGCCCGTGGTAGGCGCTCACCGGGTTGCGGTGCTCCAGTTTCGCGACGTCCACGACAAAGGCCTCATCCGGTGCGAACACGCAGAAATCGGCGTCGCAGCCCACGGCCAGCCGTCCCTTGCGCCGCATGCCTGCCTGCGCCGCGGGACGCGCGGCCATCCAGCGAACGACGTCCGTGAGCGTGAACCCGCGTTGCCGTGCCTGCGTCCACACCGCGGGCAACCCGAGCTGCAGGCTGGAGATCCCGCCCCACGCCAGCCCGAAATCCCTGCTGTCGAAGCATTTCAGCTCCGGCGTGCACGGCGAATGATCACTCACCACGCAGTCGATCACGCCGTCCGCGAGCCCCTGCCACAGCCGCTCCCGATTGGCCGCCTCACGGATCGGCGGACAGCATTTGAACTGCGTGGCGCCGTCGCGAATCTCCTCCGCGGTGAAGGTCAGGTAGTGCGGGCACGTCTCCGCACTCACCGCGACACCCGCGGACCGCGCGGAGGCAAGCAGGGCCAAAGCGTCCGAAGAGGACAGATGGAGGATGTGCGCCCGCGCCCCCGCCCGGCGAGCCTCCTCGATGACCTGCGAGATCGCCGTGTTCTCCGCGACGCGCGGGCGCGAGCGCAGGAAGTCCGCGTACTCCGGCCCGTGTGGTTCCGGGGCGCTGTCGATCTCGTGCGCGTCCTCGGCGTGCACGATCGTCAACGCGCCAAGCGAGGCCAGCTCCCCCATCGCCGAAGCCAGCCCGCGCGCGTCCAGCGGCGGGAACTCGTCGACGCCGGAATGCAGGAGAAAACACTTGAACCCGAACACTCCGGCCTCGTGCAGCCCTCGCAGCTCGGCGCGGTTACCGGGGATGGCACCGCCCCAGAACCCGACGTCGACGTGCACCCGTCCCGCCGCGGCCCGGCGCTTCACCTCCAGCGCCGCGACGTCGACCGTGGGCGGAAGACTGTTGAGCGGCATGTCGACAATCGTGGTGACCCCGCCCGCCGCCGCGGCCCGCGTCGCCGTCTCGAAGCCCTCCCATTCGGCGCGGCCGGGATCGTTGACGTGCACATGCGTGTCGACCAGGCCGGGCAGCAGCACGACGTCCGGGCCGAGGCCCAGCACCCGATCGCCGTCCAGCGGCGCGTCGAAGGGTTCGAGCGCGACGATCCGGCCGCCATCGACACCGATGCTCGCGGCGACCTCGCCGTCCTCGGTGATCGCCCGCGCCGCGCGTACCACCAGCTCCATCCGCGAATCCCTTCCCCGCACGGGTTTTCCCGGTCCAGAATGGCACGCCGATCAAGCCCGAGCCTGCTAACGTCGGTTCCGTGCCGACCGACCTCGCCGCGTTCAACACCGCCGACGCCGCCCGGGTCCGGCCGCTGCTGACCGCCTGTTTGGCGGTACCCCGCTGGGTGGACACACTGCTCGCGGGCAGGCCGTACCCCGATCTCGCCGCGTTGTTCGCGGCCGCCGACCAGGTGACACCCCTGATGCCGGGCGAGATCCGCGACGCGATGTCCGCGCATCCCCGCATCGGTGAGAAACCCGCGAAAAACGGCGACGCGGCCGAATGGTCCCGTTCGGAACAGTCCGGTGTGGACGACGCGGCCGCGGAGGCGTTCGCGGGCGCCAACGCCGAATACAAGGCCAGGTTCGGCCACGTCTACCTGGTGTGCGCGAACGGCCGTGACGGCGAGGAGCTGCTGACCGACCTCGTGCACCGGCTCCGCAACGACCCCGAAACCGAACTCCGCAAAGCGGGCGAGGAACTCGCGAAAATCGGCAGGCTACGGCTGGAAAAGGCGGTGACGTCTTGAGTCTCATCACCACGCACGTCCTCGACACGGCGGCGGGCAGCCCGGCCATAGGGATCGCCGTCCGGCTGGAACACCACGACGTCGCGGGCTGGAGCCCCGTCGCCGAGGGCCGCACCGACGACGACGGTCGCGTCCGCGAACTGGGCCCGGACACCCTCGCGCCCGGGACCTATCGGCTGCTCTTCGAGACCGGCGCCTACCTCGGCCAGGACGCGTTCTTCCCCGAGGTGACGATCGCCTTCCGGGTCGCCGACGGTTCGGCGCATCACCACGTGCCACTGCTGCTGAGCCCGTACGCGTACTCGACCTACCGAGGGAGCTGATCGTGGCCGTCTCGCTGGGCCCCAACCAGTACGGCAAGGCCGAGGTCCGGCTGGTCACGGTGCGCCGGGACGGGCCGGTGCACCACCTCAAGGACCTCACCGTGTCGACGGCCCTGCGCGGCGACCTGGCCGCGACGCATCTGACCGGCGACAACTCGGCCGTCCTCGCCACCGACACGCAGAAGAACACCGTCTACGCCTTCGCGAAGCAGCAGCCGGTCGGCGAGATCGAGGACTTCGCGCTGCGGCTGGCCCGGCATTTCGTCGCGACAACCGAGAAGATCACGGGCGCGCGTATCGCCATCGCCGAACACGGCTGGGACCGCATCCCTGTCGGCAACACCGGACATGACCACGCGTTCACCCGCTCCGGCGGGGAAAGCCGCACCACGACGGTCACCGTGGAAGACGGCCGCGCGTGGGTGGTGTCCGGTGTGGACGGTCTCGTCGTGCTGAAATCCACCGGCTCGGAGTTCCACGGCTTCCCCCGCGACCAGTACACGACGCTCGCCGAGACCGACGACCGCATCCTCGCCACCGCCGTCACCGCGCGCTGGCGTTATCAGAACGACGGGATCGACTGGGCGGCGGCGCACGAGGAGATCCGGCGGGTCATGCTGGAGACGTTCGCGACCAAGCACAGCCTGTCACTCCAGCAGACGTTGTACGCGATGGGCGAGGCCGCGCTGCGCGCACGTCCCGAAGTGGCCGAGATCCGGCTTTCCCTGCCGAACAAGCACCACTTCCTGGTCGATCTGGCCCCGTTCGGGCTGACGAACGACAACGAGGTCTTCTACGCCGCGGATCGGCCGTATGGGCTCATCGAGGGCACGGTGCTGCGCGACGACGCCGAAGACCCCGGCCCAGCCTGGAGTTGATAGACCGCTCTAGCGTGGGCGTATCCTGAGCGGGTGGCAGGGACCAAGGACCGCATCATGGCCGCCGGCGCGGAGTTGTTCCGGCGCAACGGGTACACCGGCACCGGCGTGAAGCAGATCGTCGAGGCCGCGAACGCCCCGTTCGGCTCGTTGTACCACTTCTTCCCCGGCGGGAAGGAGCAGCTCGGCGAGGAGGTCATCCGCACCTCCGGGATGATGTACATCCAGGTGCTCGAAATCTTCCTCGAACCGGCGCCGGACCTGGTCAGCGGCATCGAGGCGGCCTTCGCGGGCGCCGCGGCCACGCTGCGCGAGACCGGCTACGCCGACGCCTGCCCCATCGCGACCGTGGCGCTGGAAGTGGCCAGCACCAACGAACAGCTGCGGATCGCGACGGCGGACGTGTTCGAGGCGTGGCTCAAGGCGGGCACCGAGCGGTTCGGGCAGTTCGGGCTGGGCGAGGACGCCGCGCGGACGTTGACGATGACGCTGGTCACCAGCCTCGAAGGCGCGTTCGTGCTGAGCCGCTCGCTGCGCAGCACCGAACCCATCGCGATCGCAGGCTCCGCCGTCGTGGACGTCGCGCGCCGTCTCCTCGCCGAGGCATGAGCCGTCAGGGGACGGTGACGAGGGCCTTCCCGACGACGCCCTGTTCGACGGCGCTGTGCGCGTCCGCGAGCCGACCCAGCGGGAAGCGATGGAGCGGCAATCCGGCCTCTTCCCCGACTCGCAAGGCGCCCGCAGCCATCGCCGCCGTGACATCGGCGACCGCGTGCTCCTTCGCCATCGCCGGGACGGTGTAGACGAAAACCCCCTGCCAGCGCAGGTTCGACGGAAGCGTTTCGAGCACCGGCACGGAAAGCGGTTCCCCGGCGTTGCCCGAGTAGAAGGCGATGACGGCGCCCGGCGCGGTGACCGCGACGTCGAGCGCGGCGTTGGCGGCGGGCGCGACCTCCACGATGATGTCCACACCCTGCGGCGCGACGGCCCGGATCTCCGTGACGGCGTCTCGCGCGCGGTAGTCGATCACGTGATCCGCGCCCGCCGCGCGGGCCAGCGTGGCCTTGGCGGGCCCGCTGACCGTGGTGATCACCCGCGCGCCCGCCCAGCGGGCGAGCTGGATGGCCGCGTTGCCGACCGCGCCCGCACCGCCCGCGACCAGGACGGTGGTGTCGCGCAGGGCGCCCGGTGCGATCCGGCCCGGTCCACCGTCGGCGACCGTCAGCGCGCGATGCGCGGTCAGGGCCGGGATCCCGGCGGAAGCGCCGAGTTCGAACGAAGCGTGGTCAGGCAGGGCGACGGCTTGCCGGTCGGGGACGAGCGTGTACTGCTGCGCCGTGCCCCAGGCCCGCTGCCACGCGGCTTCCCAGATCCACACGCGCTGCCCGATCCGGTCCGCGTCGACGTCCGGGCCGACGGCGTCGATCACCCCGGCGCCGTCCTGATGCGGCACCTGTTCGGTGATCCCGGCGGGCAGCTCACGCTGACGGCTCCGCCAGTCCGTGGGGTTGACGCCGGAGACGTGCACTCGCACCCGGACCTCGCCCGGCCCCGGCTCGGGCACCGGACGTTCGACCAGCTCGAAAACCTCGGGACCACCTGCGGCCGTCCTGACGACGGCCTTCATCGCACCCACCACACTTCCGCCAACCGGCATGATCATCGGCGTATTCCCCAGGCCGTGAAGGCCTCCTTACCGGCGCTCAGGGTTGTGAAGGAGGCCTTCACGGAACGTCGCGCTACTCGCCGTTCTTGGGTTCCGGGGCCTCGCTGCGAACGTCCCAGCGCACGCTGGTGACCGACGGCTCCAGCGAAAGCCTGCTCACCGCCGACTCCATCTGCTTGTCGTCCCGCTGCTCCGCCGACAGCTCGGCCCGCACCTCGACGAGCCCTTCGGTCTCGGTGTTGCTGCTCTGCACCGAGGCGAGCCGGAAGTCGGTCCGGCCGAGCGCCTGGACCAGCAACGCGCGCACGTGAGCCTCGGAATCGTCCCGGGTCACCGCGCGGAAGTCGTAGACGGACGGCGTTTCGTCGCCGGATTCCGGCCTGCGGTCGATCGCCCGGCCCAGCGGGCGCAAGGCCAGGTTGACCGCGACGACCACGACCGTCCCGGCCACGGCTACCGAGTACAGCCCCGCTCCGGCCAGCGAACCGACGGCCGCCGAGCACCACAACGTCGCGGCGGTGTTCAGGCCGCGGATCGAAAGCCCGTCCCGCAGGATGACGCCCGCGCCGAGAAAGCCGATACCGGACACGATCTGCGCGGCGACCCGCGTCGGGTCCGCCGTCCCCGCGAGCCCGCCGAAACCATAGGACGAGAGCAGCACGAACAGCGTCGCACCCGCCGCGACGAGCGCGTTCGTGCGCAGGCCCGCCATCCGTGCGCGGTACTGCCGTTCGACGCCGATGACGACGCCGAGGCCCACCCCGGTCCCCAGCCGCAGCACCATTTCCACAGTGGTCATGCACACGGCCTTCGATCTCGGAGTAGCGCCCCGGGGACAGCGCGCCCAGTAGACCGCACCCCGATCACACAGTCAAATACTTGCACAAGTAATTGACCGTACGTTCACCGTGTGTTCCCCGTTCCGGTGAGATGCTCCGGCCGCACGGGAACGCGGGTGAGCGCGAGACCGGTCGCCGCGCGGATCGCCGCGACGATCGCGGGTGTCGAGGAGATCGTCGGCGGTTCCCCGACCCCGCGCAACCCGTAGGGCGCGTGCGGGTCAGGGCGCTCCAGCACGTCGATCGTCATCGGCGGCATGTCCAGCACGGTCGGGATCAGGTAGTCGGTGAACGACGGGTTGCGGATCCTGCCGCCGTCGATCTGGATCTCCTCCATCACCGCGAGCCCGAGGCCCTGCGCGGAGCCGCCCTGGATCTGGCCGAGCACGGCCTGCGGGTTGAGCGCCTTGCCGACGTCCTGCGCGCAGTCCAGCGCGACGACCTTGACCAGCCCGAGTTCGATGTCGACGTCGACCACCGCGCGGTGCGCGGCGAACGCGTACTGGACGTGCGCGGTGCCCTGCCCGGTCTCGGGATCGACCGCCGCGGTGGGCCGGTGCCGCCACTCCACCGTCTCATCGAACGCCACGTCCGCCAGCACCTCGGGCAGATCGGCAAGGACCCGGCCGTCCGCCGCGACGACCTTCCCTCCGGCGAGCCGCAGCTTTCCCGCCACGCCAAGGACTTCCCGCGCGTGCCCGGTCAGCTTGCCCCGCACGGCCGTGCACGCGGCCCGCACCGCGCCGCCGGTGACGTAGGTCTGCCGGGACGCCGACGTCGAGCCGCCGCTGCCGATCGACGTGTCCATCGGCAGGATCGTCACCCGCTCGACGCCGAGTTCGGTCCGGACGATCTGCTGCATCACCGTGACGAGCCCCTGGCCGACCTCGGCCGCGGCGGTGTGCACGGTCGCGGCCGGTTCCCCGCCGACGAGTTCCAGCCGCACCCGCGCGGTCGAATAGTCGTCGAACCCTTCGGAGAAACAGACGTTCTTGATACCCACCGCGTAACCGACCCCGCGCACGACGCCCTCGCCGTGAGTCGTGTTCGAGACACCACCGGGCAGCCGCCGCAGGTCGAATTCCTCGTTCCCGGCAGGCATCGGCATCGCCCGTACCCGGTCCAGCAGCTCCGCGACCGGCGCGGCCGAGTCGACGATCTGCCCGGTCGGCATGGTCGAGCCCTCGCTCATCGCGTTGCGGACGCGGAGTTCGACCGGGTCGAGGCCGCAGGCTTCGGCCAGTCTGTCCATTTGGGACTCGTAGCCGAACGCCGCCTGCACCGCGCCGAACCCGCGCATCGCGCCACACGGCGGGTTGTTCGTGTAGACACCCCAGCAATCGACCGTCACGTTGTCCACTGTGTACGGTCCGATGCCGAGTGTCGCCGCGTTCGCCACCACCGCGCCGGTCGAGGACGCGTACGCGCCGCCGTCGAGGTAGATGCGCGCCTTGACGTACACCAGACGCCCGTCGCGATCCGCGCCGTGCTCGTAGTACAGCTTCGCCGGATGGCGGTGGACGTGGCCGTAGAAGGATTCCTCGCGGTTGTAGACCATCTTGACCGGCTTGCCGGTGTGCAACGCCAGCAGACAGGCGTGCACCTGCATCGAGAGGTCTTCCCTGCCGCCGAACGCGCCGCCGACCCCGCCGAGCGTGAGCCGCACCTTCTCCACCGGCAGGCCCAGCGCCGCGACGATCTGCTGCTGATCGACGTGCAACCACTGCGTCGCCACGTAAAGGTCGATGCCGCCTTCGGTGTCCGGCACGGCAAGCCCCGACTCCGGGCCCAGGAAGGCCTGGTCCTGCATGCCGACCTCATAGACGCCGGAGACGACGACGTCGGCTTGCGCGTCCTGCTCGCCGCGCCGGACCTTCATGTGCCGCACCACGTTCCCGTCCGCGTGCAGCCGTGCCCCTTCCCCGGCGGCGGCGGATTCGGCGTCGGTCACCGGGGCCAGCACGTCGTAGGTCACGGAGATCCGGGCGATCGCGCGGCGCGCGGTCTCCGGGTGGTCGGCGGCGACGAGCGCGACCGGCTCGCCCTGGTAGCGCACGACGTCGTCGGCGAGCACCGGCTGGTCGGCGTGTTCGAGGCCGTAGCGATTCACGCCAGGAACGTCCTCGTGCGTCAGCACGGCGTAAACCCCAGGCACCGCAAGTGCTTCCGCGATGTCGATGCCGGTGATGCGCGCGTACGGATGCGGGCTGCGCAGCGTCGCGCCCCACAGCATGTCCTCGTGCCACAGGTCGGACGCGTAGGCGAACTCGCCGCGGACCTTGCCGACGCCGTCGGGCCGCTGCGGGCTGGCACCGACCCCGCTCGCGGTCCCGGCCGCCGCCTCCGTGGTGGTCATCGCCGTTCCCGCAGCCGGGCGCTCGCCGCGGCGAGTTCGCGGGCGATCGACGGCTCGTCGGCGTGGTCGAGCAGGCCGTCGCTCACCACCTGGCGCCCGCCGACGAACAGCCGCCGCACCGGTGGCGTCGTGCCCAGTACCAGCGCGGCCACCGGGTCTTCGATGCCCGCGTAGTGCAGCCCGTTCAGGTCCCACACCACGAGATCCGCGAGTTTGCCCTGCTCGATCGAGCCGAGTTCGCGTTCCCGCCCGAGGCAGCGCGCCCCGCCCATCGTGCCCATCCACAACGCCTCGCGCGTGGTCAGCGCACGCGGCCCGCCGCGTTGCCTCGCCTGCAACAGCGCCTGGTGCAGCTCCTCGCCCAGCCCGCCGGACTCGTTGGACGCCGCGCCGTCCGCCCCGAGCCCGACCGCCACTCCCGCGTCGAGAAGCTCGCGCACGGGCGCGATCCCGGCGCCGATGCGGCCGTTCGACGTCGGGCAGTGGCCCGCCCCGGTCCCGGTGGCGCCGAGGCGGCGGATGGCCTCGGGGGCGAGGTGGATGGTGTGCGCGAGCCAGACGTCGCCGCCGAGCCAGCCGAGCTTGTCGGCGTACTCGGCAGGGGTGCAGCCGTTCTCTTCGAGGCACTGCCGTTCCTCGTCGACGGTCTCCGCGAGATGCGTGTGCAGCCGGACCTGCTTGCGGCGAGCCAGCTCCGCAGCTCCGGTCATCAACGGCTCGGTGACGGTGAACGGCGAACACGGGCCCGCGGCGATCCGGACGTGCGCGTTCGGGGACGTGTCGTGGAAGCGGTCGATGGCGTCCTCGGTACCGAGCAACGCGGCCTCGGTCTCCTCGACGAGGTTGTCCGGCGGCAGCCCACCCTGCGATTCACCGCGATCCATCGAGCCACGCACGACGTGCAGCCGCACGCCGATCCGCTCGCGCGCGGAGGCGAGCGCCTCGACCTGGTCGCCCGCGTCGCGGGGGAAGACGTAGTGGTGGTCGGCGACGGTGGTGCAGCCGGTCGTGGCCAGCCGCGCGAGCCCGGCGGTGGCGGCCGTGTGCGTGATCGCGGCGTCGAGGTTCCCCCAGACCGGGTAGAGCGCGGTGAGCCATTCGAACAGCGTGTGGTCGGCGGCCATCCCGCGGGTGGCCCACTGGTAGAGGTGGTGGTGGGTGTTGATCAGGCCGGGCGTGACCAGGCAGCCCGAGGCGTCGACACGCCGGTCGGCCTCGGCGGGACCCGCGCCCGCACCGACGGCGGCGATGCGCTCGTCCTCGATGACGACGTGGCCCTTGTCGTACTCGGGACCGGTGACCGTGGCGATCGCGGCGTTCTCGATGACCGTCCTCATGCGACACTTCCCTTCGCGGCGAGCCGCACCGCGTCGAGGATCTTCTCGTACCCGGTGCAGCGGCACAGGTTCCCGGCCAGCGCCTCGCGGATCTCCTCGTCGCTCGGCTCCGGCACCCGGTTCAGCAGGTCGTGTGCGGCTACCACCAGACCCGGTGTGCAAAACCCGCACTGCACCGCCCCGGCGTCCACAAAGGACTGCTGGACCGGGTGCAGGGTGCCGCCGTCGGCGAGTCCCTCGACCGTGCGCACCTCGCGGCCCTCGGCCTGCCCGGCCGCGACCAGGCACGAACACACCGGCACGTCGTCGAGATACACCGTGCAGGAGCCGCATTCGCCCTGTTCACAAGCGTTCTTCGAGCCGGGGAGGCCGAGCCGCTCGCGCAGCACGTAGAGCAGGCTCTCACCCTCCCACACGTCGTCGGCCTGCCGCCGCTCGCCGTTGACCGTCACGTTCACGCGCACCAGCGTTCACTCCCCCGTAACTCGTCCCAGGCCCAGCCCAGCGTGCGCCGGGCCATGACCGACAATGCGTGCCTGCGATACGCGGCGCTGCCGCGGACGTCGTCGATCGGCGAGGCGGCCTCGGCCACCAGCTCGCCGAAACGGCGTTTCACGGAGTCCGTCAGCGGCGCCCGCGACGTCCAGGCCAGCTCCGCTTCGAGGAACCTTTCGGCCGCCCGCGCCCGGCACGGAGTCGGTGCGGCGGAGCCGATCGCGGCGCCGGCCTCCGCCCGATCGGGCCGCAGGGACAGCGCGAACGAGCAGACCGCGATGACCATCGCGTTGCGTGTCCCGACCTTGGCGAACTGCTGCGGACCCGCCGCCGCGGGCAGGAGGATCGCCGTGATCAGCTCGTCCGGTTCGAGCGCGTTGCGTTTGACCCCGCGATAGAAGTCCTCGGCGGCCAACGTCCGTTTCCCCCGCACGGAGGCGACTTCGACCCGGCCGCCGAGCGCGAGCAGCACGGGATGCGTGTCCCCGGCGGGCGAAGCGGCGCCGAGGTTGCCGCCGACCGTGCCCCGGTTGCGGATCTGCGGCGATCCGACGGTCCGCGACGCCATCGCCAAACCGGGCAGCAATTCACCCAGCTCAGTGATCACGCGGGTGTACGGGACGCCCGCGCCGAGCCGGACCTGGCCGTCCGAAGTGGACCAGTCGGCCAGTTCGGGAACGCGGTTCAGATCCAGCAACGCAGCCGGGCGCCGGTGGTCGAAATTGAGTTCCACCATGACGTCCGTGCCGCCCGCGATGGGCACCGCGTCGGGATGTCCGGCCTTCGCGGCCAGTGCGTCGGCGAGGGAAGCGGGCCGCAGGAAATCCACGCTGGAGCTCCTTCACAGGGTCGATGCTCCAGTAGACGCCAAGTAGCGGCACAGCGCCAACAGTGCCGGAGTACAAAACCTGACCCCGGAGAACGGCCGTCTTCTTTGTGCTTTCCTCCAAAGCCCGGCAGGCCGGGACAGTCACATGAAGATCTTGACCAGCTGGTCCCGCCCGTCCGGATCGCGCACCAGGACCTGGTTGCCCGCCCGCAGTTCGGCGTCGACGAACTCGTAGATCAGCAGCGCCCGGTTGACCAGGTCGACCTTTTTCAGGCCGGTGCGCTCCTGAAGCTTGCCCAGCGCGCCGGCCGCCTCGGCGATCAGCGCGACGTTGACGCGTTCGACGGCGGCGGGACGCCCGGTCTCGGTCTTCTCGGCGGAGGTCATGCCGCTCCTTCCCTGCGACAGCGTGCCGCAGCCTCATCGTGGCAGATCAACCACGGTTTCTCCACATTTTTTGCAGCGAATATGTGCGCGATGGGTTGTGATCTTGTCCAGGCTGACCGTAGAGTTCAGCCGGTCCGTTCCTCCCGAGCGGGCAAAGCCCTGACACAGGACCGTTTCCATGCGACGGCGCCACGGAAGTGCGACCACTCACTTCCCCGTGCGAGGGCAAGACCGGACGACTGCTGCGACGCGGGGGCGCCGCACCGTCCGGTTGCCGGCGAGATCGCCGGGCTCGATGGCTGACATCAGGCCGTTGACCCGGCGAAACAGTGGGAAAGGGTACGACGCATGGGTACCGAAATCGCGGGCGCGGAGGAGTCCACGCCCCAGGGAGTAAGGACGGACCGGGAAGACACACCGACCCGGTTCGCACGCGTCAGGATCGAGACGTCCGAGGTGAAGGCGGAGATGGCGGTGCCGTCGAGCCAGACCCGACGACTGCTCGTCACGATTCTCGACGCGCTGGTCGTGCTCGGGGCCGTCCTCGGTCCCGTGCTCACCCTGGAAGTGGTCCCCGCGACCTTTCCGACGTGGGCGACGGCGGGAACGATCGGAGGCCAGCTCGCCATGCTGGCGTTCGTCGCGTTGTCGGTACACCACCAGGACAAAGCCGGGTGATCAGCACTTGAGGGGGCGTCTCTCCTGGCGCCCCCTCTGCCTTTTCCCGGGTCGAACGCCGGGCACGTTCGGCGTCGACCGGCGTCGCAGCAGGAAAGGCGTGCCCAGCAACAGGATCCCGGCCAGCGCGAGGGCCGCTCGCGGCCCGGTGAGCTGGGCCAGGAGACCCCACGACATGGTGAGCACCGCGATGCTCGTGCTGGTGCTGATCGACCACGCGGTGAGCACCCGGGCGCGCCGGTCGGTTTCGGTGTGGTTCAACCGGTAGGCGGACGAGACGGAGCTGAAGAGGCTCGCGCAGACGATCAGCCCGAACTCGGTGACCATCACGATCCCCAGCCCGGCCACGCCCGGCTGAATGAACGCGAGTCCCAGCGGCCAGCAGGCGCGCAGCGTGCCGAAGACCCGCAGCACCCGTTGTTCACCCCAGCGCGCGACGACGCGGCGGGCGAGCCGTGAGCCGATCAGGCCGCCGATGCACGGAACGGCGAACGCCAGCCCGTACTCCCAGACTCCGAATCCCAGGTGGGAGAGCATCAGCACCGACAACAGCGGCTCACCGGCCATGATGAACCCGTTGACCAGCATGGTGTTCAGGAACAGCCGGCGCAGCGTGTCGTGGGCGAGGATGTACCGCCAGCCCTCGACGATGTCGCTCCACCGACGCGTCGACGTCTTCGGCGGCGCGGGCTGCTCGGGTTGCCTGATCGCGATGATGCCGAGCGCCGAGAGAAGGTAACTCACCGCGTCGATGACCACGGTCGCCACCGGCCCCAGCAGCCCGATGACGGCGCCGCCCACGGGCGGTCCGACGACCGTGGCCGACCAGGTGGTGGACTCGAACCGGCTGGTGGCCACCAGAAGCCTGTCGGCGGGGACGATCGTCTTGAGATACGCGCCGCCGGCGGCGGTGAACGCGATCTTCGCCGCCGCGGTGACGACGGAGATCACCAGAAGCTGCGCGAAGGACAACACGTCCAGCCAGTAGGCGAGCGGCAGGGTCGCCAACGCCGCGAAGCGGACGACGTCCGTCACGATCATGACCGGCCGTTTGGCACGGAACTCCATCCACGGCCCGAGCGGGACCGCCAGCAACGCCCCGATCAGGAGCCCGGACGACGACAACGCCGCGACCTCCGCCGAGCCCGCGTGCAGCACCACGATCGCGACGACCGAGAACGCGCCGAACCCGAGCCCGGTCCCGTACGCGCTGACCGCGTACGCGGCCCACAACCACCCGAACGCCCGGCCCATGTCCACCCCCTGTTTCCGGGGAAAGGGAAGCCGATCGGCGGGCGATGGCACCAACAACGGATCGAGCGGCGTGTCACAACAGAACGTTGTGGCGCTACGTTCTCTCCGTGGATCTCGTCGCGGTTCGTACCTTCCTCGCCGTCGCTGACACGGGCCAGTTCCAAGCCGCCGCCGACGAACTGGAAGTCACCCAGCAAGCGGCGTCGCGGCGAGTCGCCAACCTCGAACGGGAACTCGGCGTCCAACTCTTCGTGCGGACGGCCAGGGGCGCGCGCCTCACCGTCGACGGGCAGGCGCT
Source organism: Amycolatopsis sp. NPDC058986 (assembly GCF_042741125.1). Classification (NCBI taxonomy): domain Bacteria; kingdom Bacillati; phylum Actinomycetota; class Actinomycetes; order Pseudonocardiales; family Pseudonocardiaceae; genus Amycolatopsis; species Amycolatopsis sp. NPDC058986. Next base: position 123,129 of record NZ_JBHYJW010000025.1, read on the forward strand.
GCTCCCCCACGCCCGTGAGCTTCTGCGCGCCGCCGAGCGCGCCACCGCGGCCGTGACTCCGGGGCGCCGGGCGTTGCGGGTCGACGTCGTCAGCCGTCGTGTCGCGCCTTCCACCGTGTTGCGCGCTTTCTACCAGGAACATCCGGACATCGAGCTGGATGTCGTCGCCCTGACCAGCTCCGACGCCCCGACGGCGCTGGCCGAGGTCAGCGCGGGCACCATCGACGCCACCTTCCGTTCCCTGCGGGACTTCGGGCTCAGGGCTCCGGCCGGGCTGCGGTCGGCGCGTGTCATCGACGACCGGCACGAAATCCTGGTCGGCCCCCGGCATCCGCTGGCGGGCCTCTCGGCCGTGACCCCTGCCGAACTCGCCGGGCACCCGATCTGGATGCCCGGGATGACCGATGAGCCGATCGGCTACTACGAGGATCTGGCGAAGGCGTTCGGGCTCACGATCGACATGACCGGGCCGGTCTTCGGGATCGAGACGCGTCTCGCCGAGATCGCCACGTCACCCTCGCGCGCCACGTTCATCGGCGAGGGGACGCGCTATCTCTGGCCGGAAAGCTACGACCTGCGCCGCGTCCCGATCGTCGACCCGGTCCTGGTCTACCCGCTCCGGGTCGTCTGGCGAGCGGACAACCCCCACCCCGTCCTGGCGAGCTTCCTCGACTACCTCCACTCCCGGCACCAGGCGACGTCCGCTGCCGACGCCTGGGTCCCCGACTGGGCCCGGTGAAGGTCCGTGAATGCCACATTGAGGGACTCTGAGTCCCTCAATGTGGCATTCACGGACTTGCGACGTCAGCTCACGCGGCGGGCGTAGCGGTCGAGGGTGGCGCGGTCGAAGGGGAGTTCGGACGCGGCCAGGGCTCCGCAATCCAAGCCCCGCAAGAGATACGACGCCAGGGCCTGCGCGGTGGCGGGCTCGTCGAGGACGCCGCTGTCGACCTTGTCGACGTAGTCGCGAAGCCGCGTCACGGCTGCGAGGAAGCCTTCGCGGAAGAAGGCGTACGTCGCCGCGTAGCGCGTCGGGAGCTGATGCGGGTGCAGGTCCCAGCCCTGGTAGAACCCACGTTCCAGCGATCGGCGCACCAGTCGCTGGTGTTCGGCCCACGCCGAGGGAAGCGCGTCGCCGATCGGCAGACGGTTGGTCGAGCCGTCGGACAACCGGACCCCGGTGCCCGCCGCCGAGACCTGCATGACCTGCTTGGCGAAATCGGCCGCCGGGTGGTCCATGCTCTGGTACGCGGCGCTGATCCCGAGCCCGGCGCTGTAGTCGTACGTCCCGTAGTGCAGCCCCGAACACCGGCCCGCGGCGGCACGGATGATCCGCGGGACCGCCACCGTGCCATCGGTGTCCACAATGGACTGAGACGTCTCGATCTGGACCTCGAACCGCAACGTCCCCTCGGCAAGGCCGTACGCGGATTCCAGGCTCGCCATGACGTCCGCCGCCACCGAGACCTGCTCGACGGCGGTCACCTTCGGCAACGTCACCACGAAACCAGGCGGCAACGGTCCGTTCTCAAGCAGCCCGGACAGGAACAGGTCCAGCGTCCGGATTCCGCGCCGTCGCGTCGCGGCTTCGAAGCTCTTGAACCGGATCCCGACGAACGGCGTCCCGCCGGTGGTGGCCAGAGTCCGCCCTGCCGCGAGCGCCGCCGCGTCTTCGACGTCGTCGGGCACCCGGCCGTAGCCGTCCTCGAAGTCGATCCGCAGGTCCTCGATCGGCTCAGTGAGCAGCTTTTCCCGCACCCGGTCGGCGATTTCCGGGGCCAGGCCGAGGAGTTCGCCCTGTTCGACGAACACGCGCATGGCCTGCTTGCCCCAGTCCGCGACCAACCGGGCGCGGTACTGCGACGCCGGGACGTACACCGTGTGGACCGGCTGACGCCCCGGCGCCTCGCCGGGGTACGCCCCCGGCGGGCCCCCGTGCGCGCGAAGCCGGGACGGGTACGCGCCGGGGGATCATACAAATTCGAGAAGTTCCCGTACG
>NZ_JBHYJW010000026.1:0-85096 GCF_042741125.1 Amycolatopsis sp. NPDC058986
CTCTCTCACACGATCATGGGACCTAGACACTCACATGATCAACAAGAGCCGTGCCCGCCCTGCAACCAACCCCAAAAGACTTTGCCGGAACCCTGCCAAGGGAGGGAGGGGGATGTCCGGGGAGCAGTGTGGCCACGGCAAACCCGGGATGAGTCTACTGTGGAGGGTGGTGGTCGGCGGGGACGGTCAGGGGCACCCGGGGTGTGAGACCCGCCTTGGCGTGCCGGGGTACGGGGGTCGGCGCCCACGCGCGCATCAACTCGGCGTAGCGCGGGGAGCGGGTCAGCAGTTCCTCGTGCGAGCCCAGCGCGGTTTCGCGGCCGTCCATCACCAGGACGCGTTCCGCCCGCATGGCCGAGGAAAGCCGGTGCGCGATCACGACCAGGATCCCGCCCCGCGCGGCGAAGGCGCGTTCCGCCCGCGCCTCCGCGACCGGGTCGAGATGGGAAGTCGCCTCGTCCAGCACGACGATCCTCGCCGGGCTCGCGTAGACGCGCGCCAGCGCGATCAGCTGTGCCTGGCCCGCGGAGATCTCGCCGTGCCCGAGTTCGCCGTCCAGCCCGCCGAGCCGTCGCACCAGTTCCCCTGCCCCGACGGCGTCCGCCGAGGCGAGCAGCTGCGCGTCCGTGGCCGACGCGCTGAACAGGCCGAGGTTGTCCCGCACCGTCCCGGCGAAGACGTATGCCTCCTGCGGGATCAGCGCCACCAGCTGGTGCCGCAGCTCCGCGGGGACCTCGCGCACCGGGACGCCGCCCAGCAGCACCTGACCCGCCTGCGGTTCGAGCAACCCCGTCAGCAGCCCGGACAATGTCGACTTGCCGATACCGCTCGGGCCGACCACCGCCAGATGCGCGCCGAGCCCGAGATCGAGGTCCAGGTCCCGCACGACCGGTTCCGCCGCCGCGCCCCATCCGAACGTCAGGTCCCGCACGTGCACGTCGAGCCCCCGCGGCCGCGCGTGCCCGTCGACCGGTTCGGGCACCTCCGCGGTCTCCGCGAGGCGGCGCAACGCGACCATCAGCCGCAGCACGACCGTGGTCGCCGTCGACGCCAGGCCACGCAGCGCCGGCTCCATCGTGGTCGCCAGGTACACCAGCGCGCCCAGCGCCGCGCCCGCGGTCAACGTTCCGCGCTGGACCAGGCCCGGCGCCAGCAGCAACGCCAGCACCAGCGGCAGGAACGCGCCCAGCCCGATCACCGCGGCCCGGAGCGCCCCGGCCTGCGCGACTCGCGTTGCCGCGCGGGCCTGCGCGTCGACCGCTTCGTCGATCGTCAGCGCGGCAAGGGGTTCCGCACCACACGCGACGACGTCCCGCATGCCCGAAAGCACCGCGCCGACCGTCGCGGCCGCGTGCTCGTCCGCCAGCGCCAGCGCCCGCTGCCGCCGCGCCAGCGACGGCAGCAGACAGGCGAACACCGTCACCGCCACCAGCACCGGCGCCGCGACCGGGAGCATCAGCGCCCCCGCCACGGTGACCAGGCCGGCGAGCGCGGCGACCGTGGTCACCACCATCCCGCGCGCCTGCACCAGCAACCCGCCGGTCGCGTCGCGCACGACCTCGACGTGCTGGGTGATCCGCGCGACGCCACTCGCGTCGGCGCTGTTGCGCGGCGGCGACGGATCGTGCAGAACGCCCCGGACGACAGCCCGCACCAGCGCGTCCCGCAACGGCTCGACGACCTTACCCAGCTGCCGCCACACCAGCCGCGAGCCGAACGCGCCGAGCAGCGCCACCACCCCGAACAGCCCGAGCCACAGCAGCCCTATCCCGGCCCTGCCCACTCCGAACCCGCGGTCCACCGCAAGCTCGACCAGCCTGCCGGAGAAGAACGCCGGCACCCCTTCCAGCACCGAACAGCCCAGCAGCACGACACCGCCGCGCCATTGCTCCCGCAGCACGGACCGGTACAGCCGCCGGATACTCACGAGCCGACCCGCGCTTCGCCGGGCACCTGGTGGGCAACGCGAACGAAGCCTCGCAATGGTGCGTTCACGGTGCCGCCTCCACAACCCGCGGGACACCCGCACCCGATCGGATGGTCACGTTGCCTCTTCCATCTCCTCGGTGAAAACCCCTCGATAGCCCGGCTCCCGCCACAACGCGGTATGCGGTGCCACCGCGCGGATCCGGCCGTCCTCCAGCCACAGCACCAGATCCGCCCGCGAGGCCGTGCTCGCGCGGTGCGTCACGACGATCCGGGTCCGGCCCGGCAGCGCCGAGGCCATCGCGTCCTCGACCGCCAGCTCCGTCACGGTGTCCAGGCTCGCGGTCGCGTCGTCCAGGATCAGCACCCTCGGGTTGTGCACGATCGCCCTGGCCAGGCCGAGCCGCTGCCGCTCCCCACCGGACAACGGCGTCTCGTCGAGCGGTGTCCGATACCCCTGCGGCAGCCGGACCACGACGTCGTCGACCTGCGCGGTCCGGCACGCGGCACGGATCGCGCCCTCCCCCGCCCACGAGCCGTAGCCCACCGCGTCCGCCACCGTTTCGCCCAGCAGGGCCGGCCGTTCGAAGGCGTACCCGACGACCGCGCGCAGTTCCTCGGGCCGCAGCAGTGCCAGCGGGCGTCCGTCGAGCAGCACGGCGCCCTCGTCCGGTCGCACCAGCCCGCCGAGCACGCCGGTCAGCGCCGACTTGCCCGCGCCGGACCGGCCGACCACTGCCAGGAACGTCCCCGCCGCGACGGCAAGGTCGACCTCCTCCAGCGCGCCCCGCACGGTCACGTGCCGCAGCTCGATCCGGCCCTGCCCTGGCAGCAGCCCGAGCTTCCCGGATTCGGGCACCGGCTCGTCGAGCACCTCGGTCAGCCGCTCCGCGCTCGACCGGGCCCGGGAAAGCGTGGTGAGCATCGGGATCTGCGCGAGAATGCCCAGCCCGAGTGCGACATAGCCCAGCACGGCCAGCATGTCGCCCACGCTCAGCCGCTTCTCCATGACCCCGAACCCGGCCGCGGCGAGCACGACGATCTCCACCGCCGGCAGCAGCAACGCGGCCCGCCAGACCATCTTGGCCTGGGTCCGCCAGATACCGCGCCCGGCCAGGTTCAGCCGCGGCAACGGCCGCAGGACCCGTTCGGCCTCGCGATCGGCGATCCCGGCGGCGGCGATCGTCCGCAGCCCGGCGACCGCGTCGAGCATGCGCGCGCCGAGTTCACCGGACACCCGCTGGTAGGCGAGGACGTTCTCGGCGCTGTGTCGCAGGTGGACACGCGCGAGCAGCACCGCGAACGGGATACTGCCGAGGAAGACGAGGGCGAGCCGCCAGTCGAGCAGCGCGAGCAGTACCACCGCACCCGCGGAAAGCAGCGTCCCCGAACCGAACTGCACCACGACCGGCACGAGAGCGCCCGCGCTGGTGCAGTCCCCGGCGAGCCTGCTGACGGCGTCCCCGTCGGCGAACGGCGAGCGCGTGCCCAGTTCCAGGAGCCGATCGGCGAGGCGGCGGCGCAGCCACGCCGTCGCGGACGCCGTGATCCGGCCGACGAGCATCCCGCTCAGGACATCGGTGGTGAGCTGGGCGGCGCCGAGCAGGAGCAGCCAGGTGACCTCCGGCCAGCTGCGGTCGCCCGCGACGACGGCGTCGACAGCGGCCGCCAGCGCGCCCGGAAGGGCGAGCCCCGCGGCGGTACCGATCAGGGCCCCGCACACGACCAGGGCGAGCCTGGCGCGGTCACGATGAGCCAACGCGGCCAGCAACCGATCAGCCGATCGCGTCATCCCACCCCCTAAGACAGTGGCCGGAGTCCCCAAGAACGGGCGCAAACTGCAGAATGAAGGTGCGGGAGCGGCGCACTTGGCCTGTGCCGCTCCCGCACCTCACATCATTCGTGCTGCCATCGCGCCTTACTCCGAGGCGTCGACCTCGCAGGTCAGCAGGCTGAGCGCGCTGTGGCTGCAGTGGGTCAGCAGGCTCAGGTTGCTGCCGCCCCCACCGTGGCCTTCCATCGCCTCGGGAGCCTCGAGCGACTGCAGCTGAAGAACGAATTCCATGGTGTCCCTCTTCCTTTCGTTTTTTCCTGCTCCACCGGTCAGGCACGACCGGAGGTCTGAGGGGACGGCGTCCTGCCGAGGAACGGCAGGACGGGAGTGCCGTCCAGTACGGCCGACAGCGCGAGCAGAATCCCCGCACCGCCGGTGTTGACGTCCATCGAGAGCCGCAGCAGCTGGTTTCCGGGGAACGCCAGCCCGCCCTTGAACGGGATCGCGTGCCAGGCCAGCCGCGCCAGATGCCGGTCGACGGCGTCGCGGGTCCGCTGATCGGGTTCCGGGTCGCAGGCCAGTGCGGCGATCAGGCCACTCCGGCCGTAGCAAAGCCCCGGGTAGATGACGAACTCGCCGCGGCACGCCTCACGGAGACCGGGCAGGTTCTCGCAGGCGGCCGCGTCCGGCTCGTGCCGCGCGAGCTGCTCGGCGACCATCAGGATGCCGGCGCTGCCGATGCCGACGTAGGGCAGTGTCCTGGCCGTGCCGTCCCGGACCTGCAACGACCCGTCGAGGGTCGGTTCGCACTCTTCGAGGTCGCGGCGCAGTGCCTGGTCGGCGAACGACAGCCAGGCCCGCTCGCCGGTGCGCTCGAACAACCGGATGAACAGCAACGCCGGCCCCGACCAGCCGGACAGCAGGCCGGCCCTGGCGAACTTGCCCGGCGGATCGGCGGTCTCGAGCGCGTCGGCCAGCCGGACGGCGGTCTGCAGCGCCTGCCGTCCGAACTCGTTGTCCTTGCGTTCGAGCGCGAAGTGCAGCTGGGTGAGGCCGATCCCGGCGAGACCGCGCTCGATCCCGTGGTCGGCGGTCTGCTCGACCAGCGCGGCGGAGGCACGGAGCAGCTCGTCGGCCACCTCACGGTGTCCGAGGTTCTCCAGCACGTAGGCCACGCCGTACGAACCGTCGAAGAAACCGGGACGCGTCGGGCGGTCGCGACGAACCGCGTCGATCAGCCACTGCTCGTGTTCGGGATACCGGCCGGCACCCGCGACGTCGAGCGCGTGCAGCACGCCGGCCGCACCGACGCCGAAACACGCGCCGCCGCCGGGCCGGAACTGGTCGATGTCCCCGGGGAACAACCGGTCGGTACGGTCCGGGGTGGCGCTCGCCAGTATCGCTTCGGAGATCTGCTTGCGGACCAGCACCCAGTCGGGCTCCGGCTCGTCCAGCGCCGTGTGCGCGCTCACCGGCGTGCCCGGTTCCACCTCGCGGCGTCGCACGAGCGTGGCGTAGCACGCGTCGACGTACCCCTCGGGCAGCGGGAAGCGGCGCTGGATGAAGTCGAGGTAGCCCCGCAACTTCGACGGCGAGAGTGCCAGCAGCTGGACCAGCGGAAGGAAGAGCCACAGCTTGATCGCGGCCAGCGCGTACTCGTCGATCTCGGCGCCGACGCGGTCGGCGGGGGCGCGGAAGCCGGGGGCGCCCAGCGCCGTCCGCTTGGCGGTCGTCAGATCCGCGGCCAGCTCGAAGTCGATCAGCGCCGCGGTGTCGTCGTCCGAGACCAGGATGTTCAGCGCGTGCAGATCGCCGAAGAGGACCCCGCGCTCGTGCACGGCCTGCACCGTCCGCTCCACCTGGTCCAGCAGCCCGAGGGCGCGGGTGGTGTAGGCGGCGAAGTCGTCCTCGCCGGGGTCGCAGCGGGTGAGCGGGTAGTTGGCGGCCAGCCACTTGCCCAGCGAAACTCCCGGCATGTACTCCATCGCCAGGTAGTGGTGCTCCCAGACGGTGAACTTTTCGTGGACACGCGGGATGCCGGGAATGCCGGCGAGCCGGTCGAGGACGGCCTTCTCCCGCTCCAGCCGCGCGACCGCGTCGGCGCCCACCTCGTCGAGACCGGCGTGCGGCCTGGCCTCCTTGAGCACCACCTGCTCGCCATCGGCCTTGCGGTTGGCCAGGTAGACCCCGCCGCCATTGGAGAAATGCAAGGAGCTGGTCACCCGGTAGGGGAACTGGTCGGGATCCCCTTTCCCACGGTCAGCGGCGCTCTCGGCCAAACAGGGGGGAATCTTCACCCAATCAGGGACAGAGAAGGTGGGCGTGCGCTCATCCGGTATCAACGTCCCGTCGGGCTTGCGGATCGCGGGCACCCGCTTGCCGCCGTGCTCGACCCACTGTTCGGCGAATCCGCCATAGCGGACGTACAGCGGTCCCGCCCCATAACGGAGATCGCTGAGAATATAGGCACCCGTCTCACCGGCGAGTTCGGCCGACAGCTCATCGAGAACACGTTTCAGTTGGTTATCGCCGTCCGGGTAAATGGTGATCAACTTTCCACTGCCGGACCGCGGCGCGTATTTGGCATTCTGGGCGAGCAGGATCATCCGCGAGCGAAGATGCTTGTAGGAGATCCGGCGGCCGACACAGTACTCGTGCACCCGGGCCAGCACCCGGGTCGCATTGTCCAGACCAGCGGAAACGTGGATTTTCCAGCCCTGTGGGGGAAGTTTCAGACCATCCGGGTGCAGGATACGCCACACACCGTGCCGTCGCTCGCTCCAGCCGCCGGCCGGCAGCGGCAGCAGCCGCGCGAAATCGTCGTCGGATGATCCGGTTTCTCGTTGTTCGTCGAAGAACAGCGGATCGGCGAAGCAGAACGCTTCGTACCGGACATCCATGGAACAGCCCCTCCATACGTTCGCCCGACGCACCCCGCGACGCCGGGACTGGGATATTCCCCCATGCCGGACGCCTCTGGGCCAATCCTCCAACCCGGGGGTTCAACTGGGCTGATCAGGCTAGGCAAAAGTAACGCCTACCGCCGAGTACAGGAACCCAGCGTAATTCCACCGGCGCTTCCAACCACCCGTTTGTGGTGTAACGCGAAGGTTTTTTCAGCGTCCCCGCTGGTCCGATCGGGGACCTCAAGAATGCCACGTCGAATTGGCAGAATGCCATCAACTCCATTTTGTGATTTATTCACCCGATGCCCTCGTGCAGGGCGAACACGGCGCTTCTCACGAAATGCGAACACGTGGCGGGCGACACCCGCGCGCACCGGCGCGGCGGAACCGGCAATGCCGACGGGTACGTTGTAGCCCGATAGGCCGGAAGGAGGAAAGGGTGATCGTCGGATTCTCGGTGACGGTCGCGGTGTGCGCGCTGCTGACCGCGCTGGCCGCCTTCGTCCAGTCCGCGCGCAACCGGCTCCCGGACCGCCCGCTGCTCGGCGCGCTCGCGGTCGTCGAAGTCCTCCTGGTGGCCCAGCTGGTGATCGGCGTCGTGCAGCTGGCGAGTGGCGAACACCCCGGCAGCCTCGCCACCTACCTCGCCTACCTGATCGGCTGCCTGCTGGTGCTGCCGGTCGGCGCCGCGTGGGCGCTGGCCGAGCGCAGCCGGTCGAGCACGGTGGTGCTGGGCATCGCCAGCCTGGCCGTCCCGGTGATGGTGTTGCGACTGATCGAGGTGTGGCATGGCGCGAGTGCGTAGTACGGCCACCGGCCCCGGCCGGGTCCTGGTCGCGGTGTACGCGATCTTCGCGCTCGCCGCCACCTCGCGTGCCGGGGTGCAGATCGGCACCAAGTTCCACGAGGCGCCGCTGGCCTACACGCTGTCGGCGTTCGCGGCGGTGGTCTACGTGGTCGCCACGATCGCGCTGGCGAAGGGCGACCGCTGGCGGTGGGTGGCGACGGCCGCCTGCACCGTCGAACTGCTCGGCGTGCTGGTCATCGGGACGCTGAGCATCTTCGACCGCGCCGCGTTCCCCCAGGCCACCGTGTGGTCGGTGTACGGACAGGGTTACCTGTTCATCCCGTTGGTGCTGCCGGTGATCGGGCTGTACTGGCTGCGTCGTGCCGCGCCCGCCCGCGTCGGCAGTTGACCGTTAGCGCCGCACGCAGTCGAACAGGATTCCGGATCCCGCCGCGTCGGGTCCGATGCGCTGTGCCGGGACCGGGACGCAGGCCTTCGTGAGCCAGCCGATCCGCTGTCCGATCGCCGCCGTGCCGTTGTCCCCGGCACCGCCCGAGGACGGCTGCGCGCCTTTCATCCGCCGCCCGAGGTCGACGTAAGCCTGCGGCAGCAGAACGAATCGCAATTGTGCGCTGTCGACCCATTGCCGCAATTGCATAACCGTCGGCGCCGGATCGAAGCCGAGATATCCGCCGAGTGGCGCCACTCGCGCGTCCGTGTGCAGCAAGAACGGGTCCGCACCATAACTGCCGCCCTCGACGGCCATGGTGATCCGCGCCGCCGGCGCCTGGGCACGCGCGTAGTCCAGGATCTGCGCCTGTCCGGGGCCGAGCCGGGTGGCATCGTCGATGAACCGCAGGAACGCGGTCTCGATGTCCGAAGAATCCTTTGCGGGGACCAAGGTCCGCATACTGCCCAGTACGGCTGTCCCCGCGGGCCCCGCCGTCGGATCTCCCGCTTCCAGCACGGTGATCGGCCGCGCGGCGGTTTCCACGGCGTACGCGGCGGGACCGGCCACGATCGCCGGCAGTCCGGCGATCACCGCTACGACTCGTGCGCGGCGCTCACGGACGAGAGCACTGATCACCGCGAGCGCACCCAACGCGAGGACGGTGTAGCGCAGCCAGGGCAGCCACGTTGGTGTGCGGTCGAGAAGCACGTACGCGGTCAAGGCCGTCCCCGCGACAGCGGCTGGCAGGACGAACCGGGCGCGTCCGCCTTCGCGATGCCACCGCCAGGCCGTCGTCAGCCCGGCGGCCGCCAACGCGGCGATCGCGGGAGCGAGTTCGGCGGTGTAGTAGCCGTGGAAGATGCCGCCGGTGAAGGAGAACACCGCCGCGCCGACAAGGAGCCAGCCGCCCCAGAGAGTCCAGCCCGCGCGCACTCGCCGTGTCGCGCCACGCGCCCGGAACGCGGCGACCACGAGCGCGGCCAGCGCGAGCGGCAGCAGCCAGGCGATCTGCCCACCGAGTTCGGCGTTGACCAGGCGCAGCGGTCCCGGTGCCCCACCGAGGTCTGCACCGATCGCGCTGCCGTAGGCCCCGCTGATCCCGCCCCCGTCGCCGAAAAGCCGGGCGAGGCCGTTGTACCCGAAGACCAATTGCCAGACGGAGCCGTCGGTGGTGCTGCCGACGAACGGCTTCGCACCCGGCCACACGCCGACCAGCACCGGCCACGACAACGACACCGCGAGCGTCACGAGCCCGGCGAGCCCGATCTTGGCGAGACGCCTGCCGCGCGACTCTCCCGCGCCGACGAAGTACGCCACCGCGAACGCGGGCAGCACGATCCACGCCACGAGCATCTTCGTCAGGAAACCGAGCCCGGCGAACACCCCGGCGAGCACGAGCCAGCGCGTACTCGTCTCTTCGATCGCGCGAGTAAGGAAGTACGCGCCGATCACCAGGAGGAGCGTGAGCAGTGTGTCCGGCAGATTGTCCCTGCCCACCGCGGTCACGATCGGTGTCAACGCGTAGAGCGCGGCAGCGAGCAACGCGGTGTACGGACCTGCCCAACGGCGTACGACCCGGTTCAGGGCGAGCACCGCCCCGACCCCTTCCAGCGCTTGGACCCCGGCGATCACCCACGGGTGGAAGCCGAACGCCCAGACCCCGACCGTCTGGGTCCAGAACGCCAGCGGCGGCTTGTCGACCGTGACGACCCCGGCCGGGTCGAACCCGCCGAAGAAGAACGTCGACACGTTCTGGGACATCGAGTGCACGGCGGCGACGTAGTACGGCTGCAGCGTGTGGCCGGCCGGTGCCCATCCCCACAGCACCAGCGCGAGGAGCAGGATCACCCCCAGCACGATCCCTTCCCCGCGGACCACCTGCCGCACGTCCGCCGTCTCCACCACCGCCATGACCCGCCCCGTTTCTCCCCACCGACGAGGAGAAAGCTAAGGCCGGAGCGGGCGCGAGATCGTCAAGCCGGGGATGGATTCCGGCGCGGCGGGGGTCGAGAAGCGGCTCCACCCGAGGGTGGAGTTCAGGGCATGACGGCGAATTCGGTGAACCGCCCGCAGTCCTCGAAACTGAGCTTCCGGTAGACCGCTTCACCGTCCTCCGACGCCTGCAACACCGCGATGTCGAAACCGGCCGCGCGAGCGGTGTGCAGGGCGGCGAGCGTGATCGCGCCGCCGAAGCCCCGCCGCCGGTACGCGGCGAGCGTCGCGATGTTGTAGATCCCGGCGACGTCCGCGTGCAGCACCACCTCGGCGGCGCAGACCGGATTTCCTTGGTGGTACCCGATCAGCAGCCGTCCCGGACTGTCCGGCGCGAGCGCCCGGCCCGCGACGCCACGGTAGAACTCGACGACGCCCGGCGCGGGCGGTTCCCAGTTCGCCGCCAGGATCGCGGCGAACGCGGCGAGTTCGCCCGGCCGCGTCACCGGGCGGATGTCCAGCCCCTCGACGGGTTTTCCGACCGGGACTGCGGCCAGATCCGCCCACATCGCGGTCTCGGACTCCGACTCGGCCAGCCCCGCCGCCCGCAGCCGCTCCGACAGGTCATCCGGCGCCGACGTCGGCCCGACCCACCACGAGAAGGAGCGCCCGGTCGCGCGCAGCGCGGACACCGTCTCGGCGATGCGGGCGTCAGCCGTTTCGGGGGCGAAACGCGCGGCGGCGACGAGGTTGAAGGTGTCGTCGTCGATGCCGCTGTCGGCGATCAGCAGGTCTTCGGCCCGGGTGACACGGGCACCGGGCAGGGCCGGGTGCAGGTAGCAGGCGTGCTCGGCGAGGTTGCGTTCCATCCGGTCGAGCAGGGAAGTCGGGGCCATGTGCCCCAGCCGATCATGGATTGCCCGGCGCGGCCAACCGGTTTATGTCGCGTTGACTGTTTCCAGCCTGCGCCCGGTGGTGCGCGGGCCCAGCAGCGCGACGTTCAGCGCCACCAGCACCATCGCCGCCGCGACGACGGTGAACAACGTGCCCGCACCGGCGTCGTGCAGCAGCGGCAACAGGACGAACGGGAGCGCGCCGCTGGAGATCCGCGACAGCGAGTAGGTGCCGCTGGTGGCCGTGCCCCGCACCGCCGTCGGGAAGATTTCCGCCTGGTAGATGTGGAAAGCGTTCGAGAAGACGTTGCTCAGCACGGTGTAGCCGAAGCCGAAGACCAGGATCATCCAGGTCGCGGTGGCCAGCCCGAAGGCGAGGCCGAACGCCGCCATCGCGATCGCCGTCCCGATCACCAGGTACTTCCGCTCCACGCGCTCGACGATCGGCAGCGAAAGCGCCGCGCCGACCGGGTAGCCGAGGAAGGTCAGCGCGCTGAACAGCAGCGACTGGACGATCGGGAAACCCTTGGCCACCAACACGATCGGGGCCAGCGTGCCGAAGCCGTAGTAGCCGAAACTCTGCAGCAGGTGGAACACGGTCATCATCACCGTGCGGCGCCGGTAGGGCGGGACGAACAACGCGCCGACGCCCGCAGACTCGGCGGGCACCGCGGTTTCGGCGGCCGGTTCCGGAAGTTCCGCGTGCGCCGCGCGGGCGTCCGCCTCGAAGCGCGCGACCACCGCCTCGGCTTCTTCCTTGCGCCCCACCGATTCCAGCCACCTCGGGGACTCCGGCAGGCCGGATCGGAGCAGGAAGACGACGACCGCGCCGAGCGCGCCGAAGACGAACATCCAGCGCCAGCCCGCGATACCGAGCGGCGCGGCGGGGACCAGCCAGCGCGCGAGAAAACCGCAGAGCGGGACGGCGAGGAACGACAGCGTGTACGCCCACGCGGTGTACCGGCCGCGGTGTTTCGGCGGCAGGAGATCACCGAGGTAGGTGTCCGAAACAGGCGGTTCCGCCCCGATTCCGATGCCCGCGAGGAACCGCGTGATCACCAGCATCACCGGCCCGGTGCTGAACGCTCCGAGCAACGAGAACACCGAATAGACGCCGAGGCTGAGCATGAACGCGCGACGGCGCCCGAGCCGGTCGGCGAGCAGGCCCATGCCGATCGCGCCGAGGAACATGCCGAGGAAGGCCGAGGCGAGCAGCAGCGCGAGCGCGTCCTTGCCGAGCTGCATTTCCTTCTGCAGCACCGTTCCCAGCACTCCGGCCAGGAAGATCTCGTACATGTCGAAGAACAATCCGAGTCCGATCGCGACAGTCGCGAGCCGGTGCTGCCGGGTGATCGGCAGGCGATCCATCCGCGCCGCGATCGTCACCGTGCCTGCCCCGTCCGCCATCGCCTGCCCCTCCTGTCCACTTTCTGGGATAATCGTTGCACTATATGGGACGCTGGTTCTACCGTCGAGAGCATGACGACAGCGGATCGCGCTTACGGCCAGGGCCACGCGGAGAGCGTCGTACGGTCCCAGCACTGGCGAACGGTCACGAACTCGGCCGCGTACCTGGCCCCGGAGCTACGTCCCGGCCACACCCTGCTCGACATCGGCTGCGGCCCCGGCACGATCACCGTCGACTTCGCCCGGCTGGTCGCCCCTGGTCACGTCGTCGGCCTTGACATCTCCGAAGCGATCCTCGAACAGGCCCGCGCCAACGCCGATGGGGAGAACGTCGAATTCGTTCTGGGCGACATCAACCACCTCGACGCGGCCGACGACACGTTCGACGTCGTGCACGCGCACCAGGTTCTGTTGCACCTCACCGATCCCGTGGCCGCGTTGCGGGAAATGCTGCGCGTCGCCAAGCCCGGCGGCGTCGTCGCGGCCCGCGACACGGACTATTCGGGCGCGATGTGGTGGCCCGCCGATCCCCGGCTGGAGCGCTGGCGCGAGGTGTACCGCGCCGTCTCGTACGCCAACGGTGCGGAACCGGACGCCGGACGCCGCCTGCTGGCCTGGGCGCACGCCGCGGGCGCCACCGACGTCACGCCCGGCGCGTCCATCTGGTCGCATTCCACCCCGGCCGAGCGGGCGTGGTGGGGCGGCATGTGGGCGGACCGGATCCTCGATTCCCGCATCGCGGAACAAGCGGTCGAAGGCGGCCACGCCACCCGCGGCGAATTGGAGGACATTTCCGCCGCCTGGACGGAATGGGCCGCGCATCCGGACGGCTTCTTCGCCATCCCACACGGCGAGATCCTCTGCCGCGTCTGATTCGGGGCGGGGCGAGTGCCGAGGGACGCCCCGGGTGCGCTGGGTGCGACGAGGGCGTCCCTCGGTGCGTCGAGCGCACCGAGGGCGTCCCTCGGCACCCGTCGGCCAGCAGCTGACCCCGGCTGGGACCGCGGCACAAAAAAACGTGCTGGATCCCGATGTCGGGATCCAGCACGTTCCGGATGCTGCGGGTGGGTGCGGGTCAGCCGTGCAGGGCGCTGCCCGCCTGCCAGGCACTCCAGTCGATGGCCCAGTCGCCGTGCCCGTTGTTGATGTTCAGCTGCGGGCCGCCGGAGTTGGTCACCTCGACGACGTCACCGACGTTGAAGTTGTCGAAGAACCACTTGGCGTTCTCGGTGTTCATGTTCAGGCAGCCGTTGGAGACGTTCTGGCTGCCCTGCACGCTCACCGTCGCCAGGTTCTCGTGCAGGTACTCGCCGTCGCCGGAGATCTGCACGTCCCAGTTCTCGGGCGCCTTGTAGTAACCCGGCTGGCCCTCGCACACGCCGTAGGTGCACGAGTCCATGATCATGTGGGCCTGCTTGCCGAGCACGGTGTGTGTCCCGTTGAACGTCGGCGTCGGCCCACGCGGCGGCGTGTTGTCGGTCTTGCCCATGCTGATCGGCGCGGTCTTGACCAGCTCGCCGTTGTGGAAGGCCTGCATCTGGTGGGTGTTGCCGTCCGCCTTGGCGATCCAGGAGTCATGCACCTTGTACGTCGCCGAGATGTCCGGGCCGCCGTAGACGCCGCCGCTGATGTCCTGGCCGAACGTCGTGGACTCCAGCTTCACCGTGGAGCCGGCCTTCCAGTACGACTGCGGCCGGAAGTGCGCCTCGCGCTTGTTGACCCAGTACCAGCTACCGCCCTGCTCGGGCGAGGAGGTGACCTTGAGGGACTTCTCGACGGCGGCCTTGTCCGGGACGTCGCGGTCGAACTTGACGCCGATGACCAGCCCGACACCGAACGTGCCGTCGGACGCCGGCTGCAGGAGCGTGGGCGTCACGACCCCCTTCGGCGTGAGCGTGTGCACCTCGCTCCGCTGCTCGACAGGCTTGCCCTCCTTGTTCACCGCGGTGGCGACGACCTGGTACGTGGCCCCGTAGCGGAGCTGGTCGTCGCTGGTCCAGGTGATCTTGTCGGCGGAAAAGTCGCCCTTGACCGTATTGCCCGTCTGCGGGTTCGTGACCGTCACCGACTGCAGGGTGCCGTCGCTCGCCTTGATCACGATCGGCGAGCGCGGGCTCAGCTGATCGCTCCCTTGACTGACGACCGCGACCTTCGCCGCCGGCACCACGTTCGGCGCCGACTGCGCCACCCCGACCACCTCGGTCTGCCCGCCGCACGCCGTCAGCAGCAGCGCCAGCGCACCCAGACCCGCGATTCGCATCCTCTTCACGACAGTTCAGACGTCCCTGCCCCCGTTTGCGTTGTGCGATCGCCGGAAGTTTGTCGACCAGTTATCTTCACGGCCGGATTTCCACGCAGAGCGACCATGCCCCGCCGGTGGATCACGCACTGTGTCCACAGTAGACACGAACCCGGCGCGCCGGAGATGTCCAGAGGCGCAAGTGCACACTTCACCCTCCAAAGGGCACAGGCCCACGTGGACCTGCCTCAGGCCCGGGGAACCGCTGGCTCCGCGCCCGTGGAAATCCGTGTCTCCATCTCGGCGGCCACCGGCCGGGAATAGACCCGGAGGAAGGGGACGACGACGGTCAGCGCGAGCAGCGTGAACACGGCGAACGCGACCCTGACCCCCGCCCACTCCGCCAGCAACCCGGCACCGAAGCCGCCGAGCGGCACCGAACCCCACCCGAACAACCGGGCGACGGCGCTGTACCGGCCCATCATCGACTCGTCGACCAGCGTCTGGCTGACGGTCCGGGCGTTGACCACCCACAGCCCGCCGCCCAGCCCGCCGAGGAACGCACCGACCGCCACCACTCCGACGTTCGTGCTGATCGCGGGGAAGGCGACCATGGCACCGGTCAGGAAGATGTTGGCGAACATCACCCGCCGCCGTCCGAAGAACCGGTTGGCGGGGGCCACCAGCACCGCTCCGCAGGTTCCGCCGACACCCAGCGCGCCCACCAGCAGGCCGTACGCGGCAGTGCTCACGCCCATGGACGTGGTGGCGTACAACGGCATCAACGCCAGCCAGGCTCCCCACAACGCGTTGAGCACGGCGACCAGCAGGGTCATCACGCGCAGGACCCGTTGTTCCCACAGATACCGCAGGCCCTCGGCGATCTGCGCGTGGATCGCGGGCCGCGCCGCCTCGACGTCGCCGGGGCCGGTGGCCCTGGCCGCCCGGAACCGGCCGACCAGGAAGATCAGTGTGGCCGCGGTGATCGCGTAGGTGATCGCGGTGGCGCCCAGCACGATTCCGGTTCCCGCCGCCACCAGCAGACCGCCGAGGAACGGCCCGATGAATTCGTTGCAGACCGTTTCCGAACCGGTCAGCCAGGAGTTCGCTCGTTCCCGTTTCGGCCCGGACACCACCGAGGGCAGCAGCGCGGCCGCGGAGGTCAGCGCGATCACTTCGGCGACTCCGAGGATCACGCCGCCGGTGTAGATCATCACCAGGTTCAGCGCGCCCGCCGTCACCGCGACGAGGAAACCGCCCACCACCGCGACCCGGACGGCGTTGGCCAGCCACAACAGTTTCCGCCGGTCCCCGCGGTCGACCAGGACACCGACGTGCAACGCCGTGAACAACCACGGCAGCATCAGGGTGGTCAGCACCCCGGAGATCAACGCCGGTGAAGTGGTCAGCGAGGTGGCGATCAGCGGTAGCGCCACCTTGAGCACGCCGTCGGCGAGGTTGGTGGCCGCGGTGAAGACCACCAGCACGGCGGTGTTCCGCGTGCTGGGATCGGCGGAAGGGACGACCACCTCCGCTTGTGCCGGTTTCGTCATGACCGCTCCCTTCCCTCTTCAGCTGGTCCTTCGAGCGGCCCGGACCGGGACGCCGACGCTGGTGAACGCGGTGTGTGCCCGGCGGGTCAGGTCGTCGAGTGCTTGACGTTGCCGCCGACGGTCCGCGACCGCTTCCTCGAGCGTGCGGAGCCGGAACCGCAGCCGATGCCCCGGCCTCGCCTGGCCCAATGTGGACAGCCCCGCCCGGGTCACGACCGCGATCACCGCATAGCCCGCGGTGATCGGATGGGAGCGGCGCAACACCAGCAGTTCGTCCCCCGGCGGCAGTTCGACCGCGCCCGCGGGCACCCCTTTGGACAACAGATCGGTCCGGGCGACCCCGGACGGCGCCGGGCCGTCCAACCGGACGCCGACGTCGTCGCTTTCGGACTTGACCACATAGGTGGCCGTGGTCAGGGCCGCCGCCACCGACTCGTCCGCGTCCGGGCCCGCGGTGATGTCGATGGCGAGCGGGTCGGGAAATCGAGGCCGGTGGGCGCCGAGTACGAAGACGGGATGGCGGTCGGGGCGGTAGCCGTCGCGCACGTCGATCGTCGCGCCCGCGCGCAGCCAGGTGCGTACCCCGAGTTCCGGCGCGGCGGCGCAACTGCCGAGCGTCCGATCGACGCGCCAGTCGCCGTTGACCGCGACGTAGGCTCGCAGACCGCCGCTGAGTCCAGTCAGTTCCACCGGCTCGTCCGCGCCGACGCACAGGGGATCCCAGGTTCGGCGGACGGACCCGCCCGCGGTGACAGTCACCGGCGCTCCGGTCACCGCCAGAAACGCTGCCTGATCCGTGGTGAACGCGAAATCCGACGCCGTCACTTCGATCAGCGGCGCGTTTTCCGCGTTGCCCACCAGGATGTTGGCCACCGCCGCCGAGTACTGGTCGGCGGCGCCACCCGCCGGGATGCCCTGTCTGGCCAGGCCGGGCCTGCCCAGATCGGTGACGCCGGCGAGTCCGGCTCGCCGCACCCGGATCATCGCGGCCGGCCCGAGGCATCCGGCCAGCCCGCGGCGGGGATCGGCACGAAACGGAACCGGTCACCCGGCCGGTACGGCGTCATGGGGTCCCGAGCGGGATCCACGAGCCGCAGCGGTGTCCGGCCGATCAGCCGCCAGCCGCCTGGCGAAACCACCGGGTAGATCACCGCTTGCGTGCCGGAGACGGCCACCGACCCGGCGGGCACCGTCGTCCGTGGACGCGAGCGGCGGCTCACCCGGCCGGGAAACGGTGAGCCGTCGAGCATCGGCGCGCCCGCCGGGGCGCCGAGGAACCGCACCACCCACTCGGCACCGCTGTGCAGCCGCGCCACTTCGTCCTCGCTCAGCCCGAGTTCCCCGGCGACGTCCGCGAGATCGGGACCGTGCTCGCCGCCGTAGCCGACCGGGATCTCGAAGCGCTGGAAAACCCTTGGCACATCAGGGTTTTCCAGCGTGTCCGCAAGACAACGGATCCGGTTCGCCAGCTCGTGGTGCCCAGTACGCACGCAGTCGAACGCGACGAGCAGGCTGTCGTAGGTCGCGACCAGATCACACAGCCCGGTCACGCCGGAGGCGTCGAGGGCGTCGGCGAGACTCTGCACGGTGTGCCACGCCGATCCTTCGCCGGGCCGGACCAGCAGTGCCGAGTCACCGTAAGGCTTGATGTCGAGCTTCATCGCGCGCCCCGGTTCGTCAGCACGTCCGCGAGCGGGGCGATGCGTACTCCGGCCTGGTGCAGCGCGGCACGGACCCCGCGCGCGAGTTCGACCGCGCCCGGAGTGTCGCCGTGCACCAGCACGGTGTCGCACGTGATCGGGAGGTCCCGGCCGGTGACGGTGCGCACCACGCCGCCGGTGACCGCCCGCACCACTCTGGTGGCCACCTCGGCGGGATCGGTGATGACCGCGCCCGGTTCCCGGCGCGGCACCAGCGTGCCGTCGTCGCGGTAGGCGCGGTCGGCCAGCATGAGGATCGCGACCGCCAGCCCCGCCCGGCCCGCGGCTTCGGCGAGCACGCCGTCCTGGGTGACCACGGCCAGCGAACGGTCGTAGGCGGCCACCGCGTCGACAACGGCTTCCGCGTACGGCCGCTCGGTCATCGCCAGGTTGCCGAGCCTGCCGTGCGGGGTCACGTGTCGCAGCCGGATGCGGCACGCCCTGGCGAACGCACCCAGCGCGCCGAGCTGGTAGAGCACGTCGGTCCGCACCTCGCGCGGGGTGAGTTCCATGGCGCGCCTGCCGAAACCCGCCAGATCCGGGAACCCGGGATGCGCGCCGACCCCGATCCCCCGGCGGGCGCACGCGGCCACCGTCTCCTCCATCAGGCGCGGGTCGCCGGCGTGGAAGCCACAGGCGACGTTCGCGGAAGAGACGATGTCGAGCAATTCCGCGTCGTCGCCCATCCGGTAGGCGCCGAAACCTTCACCGAGGTCCGCGACCAGGTCGACCCGCACCGTCTTATCCGCCGGTGTTTTCGATGAGCCGGGCGATCGCGTCGATGCCGCGCCGGATCCGCTCGGGTGTTTCGGTGCCGACCGAGATGCGGATGTAGTGATCGCAGGATTCCCCGTACGCGATTCCGGGCACCACGCTGACCCCGGACTCCCGCAGCAGGCGCTCGGCGAAGGCGTCCGATCCCAGCGTCGAATTTCCCAGCGACGCGAACAGGTAGAACGTCGCCGAGCCGGGCAGCACCTCGATTCCCCGTTCGGCCAGCCAGCCCGCCACCTCGTTCCGCGTCGCGACGACGTCCTGGATCTGTGGCCTGGTGCGCTCGATGAGCGTGTCGAAGTGCTCGGCGAGGTAGCGCGTCAACGGCGTCGGCGCGCAGGTGATCAGGTGCTGGTTGACCTTCAGGATCTGCTCGATCAGGGTGCGGTGCGCGATGACGTAACCGACCCGCCACCCGGAAATGCCGTAGTTCTTGGACATCGAATTGATTGTCAGCGTGTGCTGCTTGTCAGGGTCGGCGGCACCACAGGTGACGAACCGGGTGCCGGGCGGCACGAATTCGTTGTACGCCTCGTCCACCACCAGCAGCAGACCGTGCCGTTCGGCCAGTTCGTGCAAAAAGCCCAGTTCGGCCGCCGTGTAGACGCGACCGCTCGGATTGTTCGGGTTGTTGACGATGATCGCCCGGGTCCGGCTGGTCACGTACCTGTCCAGCTCGAAGACGCCGACGTCGTGTGGCACCGAGACCGGCACACCGCCGCAGAGCCAGACCTGCGTGGGATAGCTCAGCCAGGACGGTTCGAGCACCACGACCTCGTCGCCGGGTTCCACGGTCGCCAGCAACGCCAGGTAGATCGCCACCTTGGAGCCCGCGGTGATCAGGATTTCGTGGTCGGGATCGACGGGAAGGCCGAACTCGTCCCCGTAGTACTTGGCCAGCCGCCTGCGCAGTTCCGGCAGGCCACGGGAATGCGAGTAGTGGTGCAGTTCTCCCGGCTCGAAATCGCCGAAATCCGGTGCGGGCACGTCGAAGAACGACTCGCCGAGCGACAGCGTGATGATGTCGTGGCCGGTCGCTTCGAGGTCGTAGACCAGGTTGTTGTACTTGATGGAGATCGCCTGGTCGACCGTCTCCACCAACGCGCTGGGCCGCAGCGGGCTCATGCCGTCCATCAGGCCACCTTCCTCGTCTGTCCGGTTCCCCAGACCACGTTCTTCGCGGTCGTCAGCGCGGTCAGGCCCATCGGGCCCCGCGAGTGCAGTTTCTGTGTGGAGACCCCGATTTCGACGCCGTAGCCGAACTCGCCGCCGTCGGAATAGCGGGGCGAGGCGTTGACGAACACGCTGCCGGAATCGACCTCGCGGGCGAACCGGTTCGCCACCGCGATGTCCTGGGCGACAATGCCTTCCGCGTTCCCGGTGCCGTACTCCCGGATGTGCGCGATCGCTCCGTCCACATCGGACACCACCCGGACCGCGAGCACGAGGTCCAGGTACTCGGTCGCCCAGTCCTCGGCAGTGGCGGCCACCGCCTTCGGCCACGCCTCGCACACCTTGGCGCAGCCGCGGATCTCGACGCCGGCCGCGGCCAGCTCGTCCAGTGCCCGGGGCAGCCAGTCCGCCACCAGATCCTCGTGCACCAGCAGGGTTTCGATCGCGTTGCACACGCTCGGCCGGGACGTCTTCGCGTTGACCGTCACCTCGGTGGCCATCTCCCGCCGCGCGGAGGCGTCGACGTAGAGGTGGCAGTTGCCCGCGCCGTCGATCACCGTCGGCACGGTCGCGTTCCGTTCCACCGAGGCGATGAGGTCCGGGCCGCCCCTCGGCACCAGCAGGTCGACGTAACCCTTGGCGCGCATCAGTTCCAGCGCGGCTTCCCGCGAAGGGTCGTCGATCAGCTGCACGGCCGCGGCCGGGACGCCGGGGTGCGCGGCGATCGCGACGTCCAGCGCCGCCATGATGGCGCGGTTGGTGTGCATCGCCGTCGAAGATCCGCGCAGCACGGCGCAGTTCCCCGATTTCAGGCACAGCGCGGCCACCTCGGCCGTGACGTTCGGGCGGGCCTCGTAGATCACCGCGACGACGCCCAGCGGTTCCAGCACCCGTTCGATGCGCAGGCCGTTCGGCCGGGTCCAGCCCTCCACCACCCGGCCCGACGGATCGGGCAGGTCGATGATCGTCCGGATGGCGGCGGTCAGCCCGGCCGCCCGCCGCTCGGTCAGGGTCAGCCGGTCCACCAGCGTGGCCGAGGTGCCCGCCGCTTTCGCCGCGGCGACGTCCTCGGCGTTGGCCTCGATGATCGTGCCCAGCCGCGTTTCGATGGCCGTCACCATGTCCCGCAGCAGCGCGTTCTTCTTCTCCGTGGTCAGCTGCGTGATCACGGCCGAGGCCGCGACCGCGTCCCGGCACTGATCCAGCACGGTCATTTCAGTCCTCTCCGATGCGTACGTAGTCGGAACCGGCGAGCAGTGCGGTGCCCGGCGCACAGCCGAACTCGACGGTGTCCGCGGCGAACCGGATGCCGCCGCGGGCGAGCAGGCGCTGGTCCGGACCCCTCAGGTCCACGACGTCGCCCGCGCGGAACCGGCCGCGCGCGGTGGTGATCTGCACCCGCCGCAACGGTTGCCGGTGTTCGATGGCCAGCTGCCCGGCCGGGCCGCAGGTGATCGCGCCCCTCGGCGGAGTCCGGAAAGCACGCCACAACCGGCCGGCCGACGGCGGAGTGCCGCGGATCGGGCGCGGCGCGAAGTCCGTGCCCACCGCGACACCGCGGTGAGCGTCGATGAGGACGGCGGGATCGGCGGTGTCGGCGATGACGGTGCGAACCCCCGCGTAGGTGGCGATCCAGCACGCGGCCAGCTTCATCCGCATGCCGCCGGTGCCCCCGTCGCCCAGCGAATCCCCTGCCAGGGCTTCGAGTTCCGGAGTCAGCGAGGGCACGTGGCCGATCCGGCGCGCGGTCGCGCCCAGCATCGGGTTGCCGTCGTAGAGACCGGGCACGTTGGTCAGCAGCAGGAGGAGCTCCGCGCGGAGGAACCCCGCGAGCAGCGCGGCGAGGACGTCGTTGTTGCGAACGCCGAGCGCGTCGTTCTCGTTGACGACCGGCAGGAAACCGTGCCCGTGCATCTCGTCGAGCAGCGCCCGCACCCGCGCGCCCCGGCCCGGCTCGATCAGGTCGTGCGGGGTGAGCAGCACCTGGCCCGTCGTCAGGCCACTGGCGGCGAAACGCTCGCGCAACGCCGGGTAGAGCACGCCCTGCCCCAGTGCGGCGGCCACCTGCTGGGCGACGTCCTCGACGGAGGACGCCACTTCGGGATACGCGGTGCGGCCGACGGCGATCGCGCCCGAGGCCACCAGCACCGGCGCCAGACCGGCTGCGATGCCACGCTGGATCGCCGTGCAAAGCCGGTCGACGCGCTGGGGATCCACGCGACCGTCGGTGATCAGGGAACTGGTGCCGATCTTCAGCACGACCCGGCTGCCGGTGTTCACGCCGCGTCCCGCAGGCCGAATCCGGCGATCGCCACGGCCACTTCCCACGCGGCCGCGTCCCGCAGCACTCCATGGTGGTCGGTGTCGACCGTCAGCACGCTCGGCCCGCGGAACCGGCCCGCCCATTCCTCGCACTCGCTCGCCCGCAGGTCCGCGCCGACGATCAGTGCCGCGACCGGCAGCTCCGCCGCGCTGGCGTAGGCCTCGCCCATCCGGGCGTGCCTGGTGTAGGCGCGCCATCGCTCTTCCAGCGCGTCGGCGGGGATCGGCTGTCCGATCGCCGCCAGCCAGGCGGCGAGCACCCGGACGCGGAACGCGGGCTCGCCTGCCACTACCGGCAGGCCCGTGGTGAACGCCGCCGCGAAGGTGTCGAACAGCTCGTCCTCCGCGGTGGGCGGATACCCCCCAGGTGGCGGAGAATCCAGCAGCACCAACGGTTTCGGCGCCTCGCGAGCCATCTCGTAGGCCACCAGCCCGCCCATCGACCAGCCGCCGAGCAGGTCCGGCTCGATTCCCTCCGCTGCCAGGTCCGCCGCGAAACGTCGCGCCATGTCCCGCACGCTCGTCGCGGGTTCCTGCTCCCGGGAAGCCGTCACCCGCCACTGCGCGGGGAGCGCCTCGACGATCGCCCGGAAGTCGCTCGGGCTGCCGCCCGCCCCGGGCACCAGGTGCAGGTGCGGGCCGGTGCCCTCGCGCAGCACGACCGTGGTCGTGGTGGTGCCGTCGCCCGGCTCGTCCTCGTTCCCCGCCAAGAGGGACACCAACGCGCGCGGGGTCGGCTCAGCGAGCCATTCCACCGCGTCGACGACCACCCCGGTGGCCGCCTCCAGCGCGGCGCTGAGCCTCAGCAGGAGCAGCGAATTCCCACCCGCGGCGAAGAAGTCCACATCGGACCCCTCGGGCGGCGCGCCGAGCAGGTCCGACCACACCGCGTCCACGTGCCGCCAGGCGGCCGACTCGGGGTGCCCCGCGGGGGCGGCGGTCTCGGGCGCGTGACCGGTCCGTGCCGGGGTGGCGCGGGTACGCACCTGGACGCTGCCCACCAGCTGGTCCGGGTCGGCCGCCAGCACGGCGTCCAGATCGGTGAGCAGTGCCTCGGCGGTCGCCTGGTCGTAGCGGCCCGTGTTGTACTCGACTTCCGCGTGGTACGTGCCGTCGGCTTCCCAGGTGGAGATCGAAAAATCCGCTCTGGCCGCCCGGTTCGGGCTGGGCAGCAGGGTCAGCCCGACGTCGCCGAGCCCGAGCCCGGTGCCGATCGGCCCGAGATGGCTCAGCCCCACCGGGCAGTCGTCGGTCAGCGTGCGCCGGGTTTCCCCGGGCAGCGCGCCGAACACGAACGGATAGGGCGCGGACTGGTGCGTGAGCATCGCCCAGGCGTCGTCACGGGCGGCGGTCACGACGTCGAGCACGCGGTCGGTGTCGGCCACGTGCGCCCGGGAAAGGCACAGATTGGCGAGATAACCGACGAGCCCCTGCTCGCGCGGCGTCATCCGGTTGGCCATTTCGGTGCCGATCGTGACGTCCGGCCCGGCGCCCCCTCGGGCGAGCACGATGTGCATCGCGGCCTGGAAAACCGCGAAGGGGGTGGCGAACGTGCTTGTCGTGAGCGCCGCGATCCCTGCCGTGGCCGCTTCGCTGAAGGTGTGGCGGAACACCACGCCGGGCGCGCCGGGCACGAACTCGGCGTCGGTGGTGGCGGCCACGGTGGTGGCG
Organism: Amycolatopsis sp. NPDC058986; assembly: GCF_042741125.1. Lineage (NCBI taxonomy): Bacteria > Bacillati > Actinomycetota > Actinomycetes > Pseudonocardiales > Pseudonocardiaceae > Amycolatopsis > Amycolatopsis sp. NPDC058986. The sequence goes on from NZ_JBHYJW010000026.1 coordinate 23,509, forward strand.
GACGCGCCCGCCAGCCTGTCCCGCCAGTACTCGACGTCGTCCGCCCACCGCGTGCTCGTGGCCGTCTCCCGCTGGCCGGTCGCGTAGTGGTGGAACGGCTCCGGTTCGGTGGCGAACTCCGGCTCCCGGCCGGCGACCGCGGCGGCGTAGGCGGTCGACAGATCTTCCATCACCAGTTGCAGTCCCCAGCCGTCGAGGATCAGGTGGTGGACCGTAAGCACCAGTTCGTGCCGGTCAGCGACGCGGACGGCGGCGAGCCTCGCCAGCGGCGCGTGTTCGAGCGCCATCGGTTGTTGCTGCGCCTCCTCCGCGATCAGCCGCAGCAGTACGTCCTTGTCCACGTCGCCGGGATCGTCCACTTCGACCCGGCGCACCGGGGCAGGCAACGCGGGCCGGACCCGCAGCAGGACGTCGTCGCCCGGCCTCGACAGCGAAGTTCGCAACACGTCGTGCCGGTCGACCACGCACTGCCAGGCGGTCGCCAGCGCGGCCGGATCGATCGCGCTGCCGGCGGCCAGCCGCCAGGTGATGTGGTAGACCGACTTGTTCTTCGCCCGCTGGTGCAACCACCACATCGCCTCTTGCGTCGGCGTGGCCGCGGCGGTGACGGTCCCCCGTTCCACGTCGGTGTGCACGATTGGCCCCTTCCTCGCAGGTAACCGGATTCCGGCTCAGCGGCCGGGGAACCCGTCGACGAGACGACGGCGGTCGACCTTGCCGTTGTCGGTGATCGGGAACTGTTCGCGGTGGTGGAACCCCCGCGGCCGCATGTACCGCGGCAGGTCGGCGACCAGCCCGTTCAGCTCCTCCTCGGCGAGCGGCTCCCCGAGGTAGAAGGCGTGCAGGTCGACTTCCCCGTCCGCGGCGGGAATCGTGACGACCACGGCCTCGGAAATCGCGCTGTGCCTGCGCAGAGCACTCTCGATCTCGCCGAGTTCCACCCGGTTGCCGAGCACCTTGACCTGGTGGTCGACGCGGCCCTGGTGCACGAGTTCGCCGTTCTCCCGGCGGATCCGGTCCCCGGTGCGGTACCAGTGCGCGGGGGTGAGCGGGGTGCTCCCGTCGTAGACCGTCACCTCATCGTCCACAATGGACACGAAGCGGCCGATGTTGTCGGCGGGGTCGAGGTAGCCGGGGAACCGCTGATCGCCGCGCACGCAGAGTTCCCCGTCGTCCGAGGGACGCAGATCCTCGTCGAGCAGCACGTATTCCAGGCGGGGGAAGACATCCCCTATCGGCAGCGAGCCGTTCGAGGTCTCGATCCGCTCGGCCGGGTCGGCAGGCACCTCGTAGGCGGTGACGATGCAGGCGCACTCGCTCGGCCCGTAGCAGTTGATCACCGCGGTGTTCGTCGCGGCCGCGGTCCACGCCTCGACGTGCTCCACGGTGAGCGCCTCGCCACCGAACGAACTCAGCTCCAGCGTCGGCATGCTGCCGGGGCCCAGCGCGCGCAACCGCTTGGCGAACCAGATCAGCGAGGGCACGGACATCCAGTGCGTGAGGCGCCGGGTGTTGATGAACTTCACCGGCGCGAGCACGTCCGTGCGCTGCGCGACGACCACCGCGCCACCGCCGCCCCACGTCCCGAACATGGCCAGCGCGTGCCCGTCGAAGCTCAGCTCGAACGTCTGCGCGCCACGGGAGGCAGGCCCGAACCGGTAGCGCTTCGCCACCTCGGACAGGAACCCGGAGACGTTGGCGTTCGTGATCGGCACGCCCTTCGGGCGGCCGGTGGTGCCACTGGTGCAGATCAGGTACGCGGGCTCGTCCGGATCGGGCTCCACGACCGCAGGGACCACCAGCGCGGGATCCGGTTCCAGATAACGCTTCCAGCCGTCCCCGGTCAGGTCGAGGATGTCGACACCGGCGTTGGCCCGGTACTCCGCCGCGCCGTCGCCGGCGCTGTCGTCGACCATGGTGAGGTCCAGCCCCACCTCGGCGGTGATGCCCAGATTGCGGGCGGCCGGGTTGGCCGGGTTCATCGGCACCACGGTCGCGCCGAGCCGCAGCGCCGCCAGATAGGCGATGTAGCCGGGGGTGCTGCGCGCGGTCAGCAGCCCGATCCGCTTGAGCGTGCCGTCGTGCGCGGCCCGCATCGCTCCCGAAACCTGCTCCACCGCGCCCAGCAGCTCGCGGTAGGTGTAGGTCTCGGCGCCGACCTCCAGCGCCACATTGTCCGGGTATGCCTTCGCCGAGGCGTGGAACCAGTCGAAGAGGGAACGGGTTGTCATAACGGCAGGCTCCTGGGGTTCAGTGGGCGAGGAAGGCGGCCAGCGGGTCGCTCAGCGCCGCGAAGTTCTCCGGCTTGGCCACGGAGTAGTGATCGACGTCCACCGTGTGTTCACGCAGGTCCGGGGCCAGCCTCCGCCAGGCAGCCAGGTTCTGCTCCCGCGCGTCCGCCGGCTCGGCGCAGGTCACCAGCAGCACCCGTCCCGCGTACGGGCGGTCGACGTTGTTCTCGGCGAGCGCGTTCAACTGGCCCAGCAGCACGCCCTTCAGCCGCGCCGCGCTCCCCTCGTCGGGGCTGGGGCCGAGCTGACCGCCGATCTTGCCGAGCAGCCAGTCGGTGAACTCGGCGTCGCCCACGAAGGGGAACGGTGACGAGTCCAGCAGCACCAGCGCGGGCTGGACGCCACGCTCGGCCAGCCGCTGGCACACCTCCCAGCCGATCACGCCGCCCATCGACCAGCCGACGATCAGCGACGGCTCGATCCCCGCGTCGTCCAGCGTCCGCAACGCCGAGTCCGCCATGTCGGAGAGCCGGTTCTCGGGTTCTTCGCCTGCCACCAAGCCTGACGCCCGGATGCCGTACACATTGCCGGTCTTCCCGAGGAATCCCGCCATCCGCAGGTAGTAAGCGAGACCGCCACCTGCGCCGGGGAGCAGCACGTACGAGGGCCGAGACCCCTTACGTACCAACGGGATCAGCCGGTCGCTCGCCGTCACTTTCAGCATTCTTCCTCCTGTGCCGAGTGGATCAGCGCGGCCAGCGTGGCGATCGTGGGCGACGCGAAGAACTCGCCCATCGCCAGCGTGACCCCGTAGGCCTGCTGGATCTCCGCGAAGGTGGTGAAGATGTTCAGCGAATGCGCGCCGTACTCCAGCACCGGCCGGTCGCGGACGATGCCGTCGACCTTGAGCACGCGTGACCACAAGGCCGCAAGTTCGCGTTCGAGGTCACTCTCGTACTCGACGGACACCTGGGTGTCGTCCTGCCGCTGGGCGGCGAGCAGTTCGCCGACCATCCGGCCGAGTGCCGCGCGGTCGGTCTTCCCGGTGCCCGTCGCCGGGATCTCGGGCACCGTGAATATCCACAGTGGACGCATGTACTCGGGCAGTGTCGCCGCGAGATGGGTACGCACCCGCTCCGGATCGGGCGTCGCACCAGGATGCGGGACCAGCAGCAGCGCGAGTTCCTTGGCGGCGCCTTCGCCCTGCACCACCGCGACGGCCTGGCGTACCCCGAGCACCCGGGTCGCCACCGCCTCGATCTCGGACAGCTCGACCCGGTTGCCCCGGATCTTCACCTGGGTGTCGAGCCTGCCGAGGTAGATCAGCTCGCCGCGGTGGTCACGGACCACCAGGTCCCCGGTGCGGTACATCAGGCCGGATCCGGCGAAGGTGTCCGGCACGAACCGTTCCCCGGTCAGCACCGGATCATTGCGGTAGCCATCGGAGAGGCAGTTCCCGCCGAGATACAGCTCGCCGGAGACGCCCACGGGCGCCAGGTGCCCGGTCGCGTCAACCACGTACGCGGCCACGCCGGGCAATGGCGTCCCGATCGGCACGTGCACCGGCCACACCGCGTCCTCCGCGGACAGCCGACGCGTGGTGACGGCCTGGGTTTCGGTGGGGCCGTAGTGGTTCACCAGCTCGCAGTGCGGATGCTGGACGAAGAACTCCCGCAGTTGCTCGTCCACCAGCAACTGCTCACCCGAGACGCAGAGATGACGCAACGCGGGCAGCCGCGTTCCCCGGTCCAGCGCGTGCAACGCCAGCGGGCGCAGCGCCGCCACCGGCAGGTAAACGTGCGTGGCTTCGACTTCGGCGATCCGCCGCAGCACCGCGGCGAAGTCACGCCGATCGGCCGCTCCGCGCGAAACCACCGTGCCGCCGCTGAGCAGGGTCGGCAGGATTTCCTGGAAGCACACATCGAAACCGAGCGGCGCGTACTGGAGGAACCGGGTTTCGCGGTCCATGCGCAGCGCGTCGGCCTGCCAGGCGGCCAGATGAGTCAGCCACCGCTGTCCCATTTGGACACCCTTGGGCGCTCCGGTCGAGCCCGAGGTGAACATGACGTAGACCGGCGCGTCCGGATCATGCGCGGCCTCGACGGGGTCGGCCTCCGCCAGTTCCTTGACGGCCACCGCAGGTACGCCCCGGACGACTTCATTCCCGGCGACCAGACGGCATTCCGCCTTGTCCGCCATGTAGGCCAGGCGTTCGGCCGGGAGATTTTCGTCGAGGGGAAGGAAACCCGCGCCACGACGGAGGATCGCCAGTATCGCGGTCACGGCGTCACCGAGGTTGTCGGCAGCCAGTCCGACCAGGTCGCCCCTCCCGATGCCCTGTTCGGCGAGTCCGCCGGAAGCCCGCTCCACCGCGTCGACGAGTTCCGCGTAGGTCAGTCGGCGTCCGGGTTCCTCGATGGCGATCGCGTCCGGGCTCTGCCGCGCCGTCGCTTCGACGCCCTCGACCAGCGTCGGATACCGCGGCCGCGAACTCCAGCCGTCGGATCGGGTACTGGCCGCCGCCGACGCGTCGGTGAACAGCTCGGCCAGCGTCCGGGAGCTGTCGTCCCACGCCCGCCGCAACGCGGTGCGCAGGGAGGTGAGCAGGCCGTCGGCCACGACCGGGGCGATCAGTTCCTTGTCGTACTCCAGTTCCAGCAGCCAGCTGCCGTCCACCGGCGTCGCGCCGAGCCACAGGTCGAACTTGGCCGTGTCGTTGCCCGGTTCGCTGACCCGGCGCACCGGGCCGTCCGGCCCGGCCGCGAAGGTGTCCTGCATCGCCAGCATCGCCGAGAACAGCGGATTGCGGTTCGTCGTCCGGTCCGGCCGCACGTCCGCGACGAGCTGGGTGAAACTGATATCGGTGTTGGCCCGGCAGAAATCGATCGCCCCACTGACCACTGTGGACAGATGTTCGGCGACCGTGCGATGCCAGTCGACCGACACGTTCACCGGCAGGGTGTTGACGAAGAACCCGCACAGGTCGAAGGCACCGATGGTGCGTCTGGCCAGGAACGGGCAGCCGACGAGCACCTCCGGCACGTTGCCGTGCCGGGCCAGCACCGCGCCGTAGATTCCGGTGAACAGCACGAACGGCGAGACGTCGAGCCGTTGACAGAGGCTGTGGAGGGCACCCGCCTCCGCGTCGTCGAGCCGCCACCGCACCCGTCCCCCGGTGAACGAGGTCTGAGTGGGCCGTCCCGGCCGTGGTGCCAGCTCCAGCGGCGGCACCGTGCGCAGCCGCTCCGCCCACGCCGCGGACCGCTCGAGCGCATCCGCGGACGTCGAAGCCCGTTGCTGTGCCAGCACTTCCTTGAGGTAGGCACGTTCGCGCAGGCTGACCTTCGCGTCGATCTCCGCCGAGGTGAGCGGTGCGGTCAGCATGCGCTCCAGGTCGCCGACCATCGGGCCGACCGATATCCCGTCGAGAATGATGTGATGGTCTGCCAGCAGGATCACCGAGGCACTGTCGTCGCTCGCGCGCACCGTGGCGAACCGGTACGCCGGGCCGTTCTCCAGATCGAACTCGGGCCTGCCGATCCTGTGGGCGGTGGTCGCGACCGCCGCCTCGAACTCGGCTGGCGCCACGACCACCCGTTCGCACGGGAGAGTGGGGGCCGCCGGGGTGAGCCGGGCGTGCATCTCGGGCAGCACGCCGAAGGTCTGACGGAGCGCGGGCTGCATGGCGACCATCGCGGCGAGCGCGGCCTCGACCTGGGCGGCGTCATACCGTGGATCGAGGTCGAACCGGACCAGCATGTTGTAGACCGGCTGGCCGGAGGCCCGGTTGTGCACCACGAGAAGCCCCTGCTGGGAGCCGGTGAGGGGGAAGCGCGGCCCCGTCTCGGTCAGCATGCGGTGGCCGCCAACCGCGTCAGCCAGGCCTTGAGATCCCCGATCGTACGCACGTCGACGAGGTCGGCGAGGTCGATCTCCGCGTCCTCGTCGGAAACGACCTCGACCGCCAGCCGGAGCAGCGCCAGCGACTCGATTCCCGCCTCCAGCAACGGCGTCGCGTCGGTGAAGCGTCCAGTGGCGTACTTCTCGATTGTTCGATCGAGATCCGAAGTCACGGGCATACCCCGTCCCCTCTCGCAATAGTTCGTCCTGGGCACTTCCGGTTTTCGACCGCGTTCACCCCACCACGCGATTGCGAAATATCTCGCACATCACCGGACGCACACTGGCTATCCCGAACGCGAAGTTTTCTTGGCGCTTCGAACAATCTACCCGCTGTGCGACGCCGACGTGACGCTCAATCCTGCCCTTGAGGGCAATCGAGCAAACCAGGAGAGAGCGCAATACACCTACCGTAACCCTCCCGCACCAAACGAAGCGATCTTCTATTTCTCACACCATTTCCCATGCACGAATACCTTGGATTCCATGACGAACGCATGCTTTTCCCAGGAAGAAGTCACACCCCGGCACCGACGGCCACCAGAACACGACGATGATCGGCCCGGGGCGGCACCGCGCACGACTCGCCGCCGTTCTAGTGAGCCACTGGGGCTCGCCCCCCGATCTACGGAGCTGAGACCCCCACTCCAGTCCTAAGTGGACTTCTTGCCAAAAGGCGCCCCTGCCCAGGTGCCTCGCTCCGACCATGCCCCGGAGAAGCCTGGGCGCGCTACCAGGTTTCGATGACGGTACGTGCAGCGGCGTCGGAGTCACCGCTGGTCAGGTGCGCGGTGACGACGGCGTGCAGGACAGTGGCGGCTTGGGCGAAGATCTGTTCGGAGGAGTTGACGAGGTCGAACGCCGCTCGGTCGAGTGTGAGGGTTCCGGCAGGCAAGACCGGCGTCAGGGCGCCAAGCGTGTCCAGCACGGTGGGGCCGAACTCCGGAGGCAGCCCAGCGGTGAAGGGCTGGTTCCACAGCCGACTGGGGCAGATCGGCTTGTCATCGGCGTCGAAGAGGCTGTAGCCGGCGACCCCGACAGCGAGGTGCGTTTCCCGAGTGGTGCTGGGAGTGAACTCCCCACCGATGAGCGCGCGGGGTGTGATGCCACCCAACCGACGCAGAACCTCGACCACGATGCGAACGGGGCGAGATGCCTGCCCGGGACCAGCGGGGCGGGTGGTACGTAGCCAGTCGGCGACGGGATAGGCCGCGTCGCCGATGTCACCGCTGATCGCGACAGCCCCGTGTGGTGCTAGGTCGATGGTGCTCACCGTGGTCCCAATCCATTCATTTTTCGCCACCAGGGACCGAACAACGGTTCCTGGTCATCTGTCGATACCAGTCCTCACCTGCAGGGGCGTCCGTTACAAACGACCATGGCCGGTCGCTGGTTCTCGTCGTTCTGCATCGTTTCCCGGGAGGAACCGGGGAGATGTTCATGCTCCGACGTGAGCAGAGGTACCGCTCACCCGCCGGATAACCAGTTGAGGGCGTAAACCGGCGAGCCGATCTTGACCGGTAGCGACCAGTCGGCCGCTGACCAGGGAGTTTGAGTGGGCCGCCTGGGGCTCGAACCCAGAACCTACGGATTAAAAGTCCGCAGCTCTACCAATTGAGCTAACGGCCCGCGCGGCCAAGTCTAGCGGGGCCTCGGCCGCGGCCGCCGGTCGCCCTGGAGTGCCGGTCAGGCGATGTCCCGGCGGCGCAGTAGCCAGCCGCTGACGACGCCGAAAACCAGCAGATAGCCGGCAACCACCGCGGTCGCCTGTCCGCCGCCGACGATCTGTCCGACACCGGGAGTACCCGCGTTGGCACCGAGTGCGGCAGCCAGCGCTCCGGCGTTCGGCCCTGGCAGTGCCTTCTGCAGCTGAGCGACCCAGTCGAGCAGAGGTGCGGCGATGGAGGCGAGCAGGTTCTGCACTGCCAGCAACCACACAAGACCGAGGCCGATCGGCAGCGCCACCGACCGCAAGCCGACGGCGAGCAGGATGCCCAATGTCCCCCACATGGTCGTGACGAGCCAGCCCGCGCCGACACCGAGCAGCAGGTCGGCCACGCCAGGCCAGTGCATCGGCTGGTTCTCGACCGAGGCGACGACGACGCTCGCGGCGGAGGTCGACACGAACAGCGCCAGGACGCCCAGCAGCGTCCCCGTCGCCAGTGTCACCAGCTTGGCAGCGTGCACCGTCGCACGCGACGGCTGCTGCGCGAGCACGGTCTTCCAGGTCCCGAAGCCGTATTCGCTCCCGGCGACCAGCACGCCGAAGACCAACGCGAGCGCGCCGACGAAGACCGGCAGCCCGCCCAGCGTGCTGCCCACGATCGCCTCCGGCAGCATCGTCGCCAGGCCGCGGCCGCTGCCCGGCGCCCTCGACGACCCGTTCAGCCCGGCGAACGGAATCACATATCCGAAAGTCAAGGTCAGGACGACGGCGATGGCCAGCAGCAGCCAGGCCGCGGGCCTACGGGACTGCTTCGCCAGCTCGGCGCGAACGTTAGTCAGCATGAGGAACACCTCCGGTCAGGGCGAGGAAGGTCTGCTCGAGGTCGGGTTCCTGCCAGCCGAGCTCGCTGACCGAAATCCCGGCGCTGACGAGTTCGGCGTTGATCCGCGCGGCTTGGCCGGCATCGACGTCGAGTTCGATGACGTCTCCTTCGCCACGTACCAGCGTTGCTCCGAACAGTGCGCGAAGCCGGTCACGAGCTTGGTCCGCGGGACTGGCGACAATGCGTAGCGCGCCACCTGTGCGGAGATCGTCGACAGTCGTCTCGGCGATGAGTTTGCCGTGGTCGATCACGCCGACGCGGTCGCAGATCTGCTCGACCTCCGCCAGGAGGTGACTCGACAGCAGCACGGTGCAGCCGTCGGCGGCCAGCTTGCGAATGGTGACCCGCATGTCGGCCATCCCGGCGGGATCCAGTCCGTTGGTCGGTTCGTCGAGAATGAGCAGTTCGGGCTCCTTGAGCAGGGCGGCCGCGAGTCCGAGCCGCTGTTTCATCCCCAGTGAGTAGGTCGCGTAGCGGTCCTGGGCCCGGTCGGTCAGGCTCACGGTGCCGAGCACGGCGTCCACGCGCGCCCGGCCGACGCCGGCGTGGTCGGCGAGGATCCGCAGGTTCGTTCTCGCGGAAAGGTAGGGGTAGAACGCGGGGCCCTCGATGAGCGCTCCGACCCGCTCCAGGCTGCGAGGGCCCGGCTCCCTGCCGAGCAGGCGCAGCGTTCCCGCCGTCGGCCGGATCAGCCCGAGCAGCATCCGCAACGTCGTCGTCTTGCCCGCGCCGTTCGGGCCGAGGAAGCCGTAAACCTCGCCTGCGCGAACGGAGATGTCGAGACCATCGACGGCGGTCGCGGCGCCGTAACGCTTGGTCAGCCCGTGGGTTTCGACTGGCGTGTTCATGGCTGTCAGGCTCCGCTCTTCGAGGTGACCGCGCGTCCGTCGTGAAGCGGCTTCTCCACTACGTCGGACGCGGTAGCCCGGCGCGCGCGACGGATCCGCCCCCACGGTTTGAACGTCGAAAGCACGAAGGCGAACAGCAGCAGACCGGGCGCGACGATGACCGGATAGAGCAGTCCGCTCGGCGACCCGAGGCTCGTGTCGCCCGCCGCAAGACGCTGCGCATTGGCAGCGACGTCGTTCAGCCCTGGCCGGAGAACGAACAGGATCAGCAGTGACATCACCACGTTCACCACGAGCTTGGCGAACACCCACCAGTACCTGAACAGACCGTATTTGCTGCCGACGGCGAGCACGATCCCGCTGGCCAGGCAGAGGAGGCTCGCGACCAGCATCGGCCAGCCCGCGAAAAGCTGGAGCACCCGATAGCTCCCGGCGGTGACCTCGGGATCGCTGGTCAGCAACGCGGTGCAGACCAGGATCCCGAGCGCGATGTCCATACCTATCCACGCGCCGGCCGAGACGATGTGCGTGACCAGGAAAGCCTTACGCCTACGGGGTCCCAGCCTGCGCGGCCGGGCCGATGAGCTGGTCGTCATGGTCTGCCTCCCGGAGACGGATTCGTCGTGGTCGTCCCTATCGTCGAGTTCCTGGCGGCTCCGGTCGTCAGCTCGGACGCGGCACTTCCGGCTACGAGTTCACGCGTACGGCTCACTCGCGCGCCGGAAATTGTCGGTGGTGGATGGGACGCTCTCGGCATGACCACCGGACCGATTCCCGAGGCCAGTCGACCCGCTCGCGTAGGGGGCGAGCGGGTCGATCCGTCCTGCGTGGCGGACGAACGGAGGTCACTCACCGAATATCTGGAATGGCACCGCCGGACCTTCGAGCTGAAATGCGCGGGGCTCGGCCAGGCGCAGCTCTCCGAGCTGTCGGTGCCACCGTCGGGCATGTCGCTGCACGGGCTCCTGCGTCATCTCACCGGCGTCGAGCGGTGGTGGTTCCGGCAGCAGTTCGCCGGTGAGGATCTGCCGATCCTCTACTACTCCGACGACGACCCGAACCAGGACTTCGAGAGGCTGGACGGTGATGTCGAGGAAGCCTTCGCGCTGTGGCGGGCGGAGTGTGAGCGCTCGCGGGAAATCGCGATGGCTGCGGAGTCGATGGAGCAGCAGGGCACCAGGCTGGGCACCGGGGAACCCTTCACGCTGCGCTGGCTCATGCTGCGGATGATCACGGAGTACGCGCGGCACCTCGGGCACGCGGACCTGCTGCGTGAACGGATCGACGGGGAGGTGGGCGAATAACCGTGTGACAACTTCATAGGCGAGCCAGCGGCGGGGCGGAGGCGATCGCGTCGTCCGGCGGGCGTGCGATGCTGGGCGCATGACCGCCGATCCTGATTCCGGGCTGCTTTCCCCGGTCCGCGCAGGCACTCCGGCCGAGTCGACTACAGGCGATCTGGCCTGGCTTCAAGCCATGCTCGACGCCGAGGCGGCGCTCGCCAGGGCGCAGGCCAGAGTGGGCACGGTGCCGCACACGGCCGCCGAGGCGATCACCGAAGCCGCCAAGGCCGCGGAGATCGACGTCGTGGCGCTGGCCAGGGACGCGCGCGCGACGGCGAACCCGGTGGTCGGACTGGTGAAGGCGTTGACCACGGCTGTCACCGCGATCGCACCGGACGCGGCTGACTACGTGCACCGTGGTTCGACCAGCCAGGACATCTTCGACACGGCGATGATGCTGGTCGCCGAGCGCACGCTACGGCCGCTCGCGACGGAGCTCGACGCGACCGCCGAAGCACTCGGCGAGCTCGCTCGCACCCATCGGGACACCCCGATGGCGGGCCGGACGCTGACGGCGCACGCCGTGCCCACGACGTTCGGGCTCAAGGCCGCGGGCTGGCGGCAGTTGGTCCTGGACGCGGCGCGCCGCGTCCGCCAGGTCCTCGAAGACGGGCTCCCGGTCTCGCTTGGCGGCGCCGCGGGCACGTTGGCGGCGTACCTGGAATACGCCCGTACCGACGGTGTCGACCTCGACGACTACGCCGAGCGGCTGACGACAGCGTTCGCCGAAGAAACGGGCCTGGCGGCGCGCGTTCTGCCCTGGCACGGACTGCGGACACCGGTCGCCGACATCGCCGGCGCGCTGGCATTCACCGCGGCGGCGCTGGGCAAGCTCGCGGTCGACGTCGAAACGTTGACCAGGACCGAGATCGGTGAGGTCACCGAGCCGGCCGCCACGGGCCGGGGCGGTTCGTCGGCGATGCCACACAAGCGCAATCCGGTGCTGGCCACGCTGATCCGGTCGGCCGCGCTGCAGGTTCCGGTGCTGGCCGCGGGGGTGACGCAGTCGATGCCCGCCGAGGACGAACGGTCCGCCGGGGTGTGGCACGCCGAATGGCAGCTGCTGCGCGAATGCCTGCGGTTGACCGGGGGTGCCGCGCACACCGCGGCCGAACTGGCCAAGGGGCTGACCGTGCACGCCGACCGGATGCGCGAGAACCTGGACGCGACCCATGGGCTGATCGTGTCCGAGCGCCTTTCGACGACGCTCGCGCCGCTCCTCGGCAAGGCGAGGGCCAAGGACGTCCTCGGCGAAGCGTCCCGGCGGGCTGTGCTCGAAAACCGGTCGCTCAGTGACGTGCTCGCCGAGTTCCCGGAGATCACCTCGGCTCTCGATTCCGCCACGATCGCCGGTCTGCTCGATCCGGCCCGCTACACCGGCGCGGCCGGATCGCTGGTCGACCGCGCTCTTCGCGAGGACGGCGGCGAAAACGCCTGAGGCCGACCTCGGTCCGGCGGTGAACGGGCCCTCGGCAGATTGTCACGCGCGGTCGGCGGCCCGTCCGAAAATTCTTTGAACCACCCCCGCGAAGCGTCCGTGTATCGGGGTACATGCAGCCGCGCCGAGCTGCGGAACCCCAACGGACACAAGGAGAATCTCCATGCTTCGCACGCGCATCGCCGTCGCCGCCGCTTCCGTGGCCGCGGGAATGGCCGTGCTCACCGCCTGTTCCGGCGCGACCGCACAGCCGGTCATCGCTCCGGCCGCCGGCACCGGTGGCGGCCAGGTGGGCAACGCCGCCCCCGGTTCTGGCCAGACCCAGCTGGTCGTCGCCACCGTCGCGAACATCGGCCAGGTCATCACCGACAAAGACGGTTTCACCCTCTATCGCTACGAAAAGGACACCGCCAAACCACCGAAGTCCAATTGCGACGGTGACTGCGCCAAGGCGTGGCCACCGGTGATGGCACAGGGCGACGTGCAGGTTCAGGGCGTCGACAAGGGCATGGTCGGCACCGTGAAACGCGGTGACGGCACCGAACAGATCACCGTCGGCGGCTGGCCGCTCTACCGCTACGCCAAGGACGCGAAGGCAGGCGAAGCCAAGGGCCAGGGCGTGGGCAACGTCTGGTTCGGGGTCAGCCCGACCGGCGGCAAGGCGGGCCAGGCCACCGGCGAGGGTCAGCAGCAGGGCACGGGAACGCAGCAGCAGGCCGCCGGCGTGAAGCTGAGTGCGGGCCAGGTCTCCGGGATCGGCCCGGCGATCGTGGACCAGGAAGGCTTCACTCTCTACCTGTTCACCAAGGACACCAAGAAGCCCTCGAAGTCGAACTGCAACGGCGACTGCGCGAAGACCTGGCCTCCCGTGCTTTCCAACGGTGGCAAGGTGGAGTTGCAGGGCATCGACGAGAAGCTGCTGGGCACGGTGAAACGCGCCGACGGCACCGAGCAGGTCACCGTCGGCGGCTGGCCGGTCTATCGGTTCGCGAAGGACGCGAAGGCGGGCGACGCGAACGGCCAGGGCGTGAACGGCAGCTGGTTCGTGATCGAGCCCAACGGCTGCAAGTCCGGTGGAACCGCGGCCAGCAACAGCGCCTCGGCCCCCAGCCAGCAGGCCCCCGCCAGTGAGCCGGCCCCTGCGAGCGGCAGCGGCTCCGGCAGCGTCGGCTACTGACCCCAGCTCCCTTATCAGAGGCCTGGTAGGCGCTTCCCGCAGCGCCTACCAGGCCTCTCCTTCACGGCAGACACAGCGGCAACCACGCGGCGAAGCGACAACCAGCTCTACTCGGCCATGTCGACCAGCGCACCGCGCGCGCCGGTGCGAGGCAGCGGCCACGGCTTGACCCCGCCGGAGGTGTCCGTATGACGCACCACCGCGCTGGGTGCGACCGTCCGCGCACCGATCCACGCGAGCAGGTCGGGGATCTGCGATTTGAAGGTGTTCATGTTGTGCCCGGCGTCCGGGATCTTCCACGAGAAGAACCCGATGGGCGGCTGCGCGGCGGTCTTGATCTGGTCGATGGCGAAGCTCTCGTAGCTCTCCTTTTCCCCCGCGATGGCCAGGATCTCCACCGGCGAGGGATGCAGCCGGACATTGACCCGCACGTTGTTCGCGTCGTCGATGTCCTTGCGGCCCTTGAACAGGTTCTTGGTCTCGGCGTCGACCTGCGCCTTGTCGTAACCGCTCACGCTGGCCGCCTGCCCGTACCACTGCGGATGCCGGGTGACCAGGTTCATCGCGCAGTAGCCACCGGACGACCAGCCCGCGATCGACCACGCGCGACGCTCGGGATTGAGCCCCAGCTTCTGGATACCCCACTCCCGCAGATCCGCGGTGAGGAAAGTGTCGTTCGCGGTCCCGTCGACCTCGTCGACGCACTCGGTGTCCCGTCCGACCCTCGGCGTCCCCGAGGGGTCCGGGATGATCACCACCGTCGGTGGCAGCGCACGTTTCGCGATCGCGGCGTCGAGCTGGTCGGGCAGCTGGTACGGACCCACCACCACCTCGGGCCCCGACGGGTAGTTCGGGATCCACTCGATGACGGGGAACTTCAGGCCTTTGTAGGTTCCGTCGAAGTACTGCGGCGGGAGATACACCGTGACGTCGCGGGTGACCCCGGTCCGGCGGCCGGTGACCTTCATGTGGACGACCGTGCCCTTGCCTTCACGCGCGCGTGTCGCGCCGGTGTCCCTCAGCTTCTCCAGGTCTTCGCCGTTGTGCGCCGCCTCGGCGTTGGTGCCCTGCGCGGAGTAGACGCCCGTGCCGGTCAGCGCGCCGACCGTCGGGAAGAACCCGCCGATCATGTTGCCGCCCATGGCGGTACTCAGCACGACGAGAACCACCGCGAGCAGGATGGTCGCGCTCCTGCCGAGTCGCTTGCGGCGCCACCGGTCCCAGAACCACGGCACCGCGATGATCGCGAGCACCGTCAGGACGATCACCACGATCAGATTGACCGGTGAGTCCAGTCTGATGCTGCTCAAGTGCATCGAACGCGTGTCCTTCCGGCGAGCCTCCTGCGCGCCCGGATGGCACAGGCCACGCCTCTATACCACGCCCAAGTGACCATTTTCGTTGCGATATCGTGTCCCGGGTCACACGGATGGCCTAGCGTGCGATCCCCCGACTCGTCGTATCAGTGGTCGCTAACATGGGTGAACACGCGGCAGCGAGGGGTTCATCCATGATCGATCACGACGACGCTCTCCGTGCCGTCGAGGGCAGCTTGGACCGGCCGTCCGCGGCCAGGGTGTACGACTACTTCATCGGTGGGGACACCCACTACGCGATCGACCGGGTCTTCGCCGAGAAGGTGCGGGAGCGGGTCCCCCTGATCGGTGACTACTGTCTCACCAGCCGCCAGTTTCTCGGCCGCGCGATCCGCGTCTGCGCCGAGGCGGGGATCCAGCAGTTCGTCGACATCGGTTCGGGCCTGCCGACAGCGGGCAACGTGCACGAAGTGGCCGACGAAGCTCGGCCCGAACGCGACACCCGGGTGCTCTACATCGACAACGAGCCGATCGCGCTCGCCCACTCGACCCTGCTGCTGGCGGACACCGCCGACCCGGAGCGCCACCACGCGATCGCCGCGGACTTCTTCCAGCCGGAGGACCTGTGGGAGCGGGTCAATGCCTCCGACATCATCGACGTGCGCCAGCCGGTCGCGCTGGTGATCAACGCCGTCATGCATTTCGTCAAGGACGAACAGGATCCGGACGCCCTGCTCGCGTTCTACCGCGACCAGCTGGCCCCTGGTTCGCTCCTGGTCCTCTCGCAGATGACCAACGAGAACCCCGCGAACGAGGACGAACGGCAAGCGCTGATCGATCTGCTGGAGTACTACGAGACGACGACCAACCCCGGTTTCCTGCGCACGATGACCGAGTTCGAGCGCTTCTTCGGCGGCTGGCCGATGCTGGACCCCGGCCTCGTCTACGCCCCGGCGTTCCACCCCGACAAGAAGACCGTGTTCGCGCACGCGCCGTCGGAGTCCCGCGTGATCGGCGGCATCGCGCGCAAACCCGCTCTCTGAGACCACCTCGCGGCCGGCACATCCACCCGGGCTCAATCCCGGGGTGGACGCCCTGGTCGTCGCGGACGGGCACCGTAGTGATCGACAGACGCTGCGAAAGGGAAGCCCGTGGACACCACGACCAACATCGTGATCGGCCTGATCGTGCTGGCCTGGCTACTGTCGCGCCAGGTACAGAAGCGCCTGGTCCGCGAGGACCGCAAACCGATCGTCCTGCTGATCCTGCTCGTGCTCGGCCTGGTCCAGCTGGGCGTGTTCCTCAAGGTCGGCGCGGCACCCTCGACCGGGGTCGTGCTGCTGCTGGTCGTCAGCTTCCTGGTCGCGGCAGCCTTCGGGGTGATCCGCGCTTACACCGTCCGGCTCTGGCGGAGTGAAGGCCAGCTATGGCGGCAGGGGACCTGGCTGACCGTGGTGCTCTGGCTCGCCGCGATCGGCGTCCACATCGGCCTGGACTTCGTCATCGACGGCGCGGCGACCGCGAAGGGCTTGGGCAGTGCGACGCTGCTGCTGTACGTGGCGATGTCGCTCGGCGCACAACGGCTGGTCGTGCAGTCGCGCGCCAACCGCGTGGTCCGCTCCTGAGCTTCACGACGCCTCGCGCAGCCCCTCCAGCACCGTGTGCACCGCGTCCCGCCCCAGCTCGACTGCGCGGCGCAACACCGCCGGATCGCGCTCCAGCGCGACCACGTCCGGCGAGCCGACCGGCGGCCGCACGGTGAGCAGGCGCTCGTCGGTGGCCAGCATCCGCTCGTCCTCCAGATCCCGGCGGTACTGATCGCGCCACGCGTCGATCGCCCCCGGCGCGTGGCGTCGCAAGAACCGCGGCACGACGACATCCTGAACCCGTGGTGGCGGCAGCGGTGGCTCGTCGGCACGCCGCGTCCGCAGTACGAGAACGTCGGTTGCCCCCTGCGCGAGCGCCGTGCGAAAGGGCAGCGGCTCCGCCACGCCCGCGTCGACGAACCTGCGCCCACCCAGCGCGATGGGTGGACCGGCCAGCACCGGCATCGCTGACGAAGCGGCCAGCGCGATCTTCACCGCGTCGACGTCGGTGAGAAACGGGTGCAGATCGGTGGACTCGCCGGTGTCCGCGTCGGTCGCGAGCGGGTGGAAGGTGACCGGGTTGGCCAGGATCGCTGGGAAGTCCATCGGCTCCAGCACCGAGTAGACCTGGTGCACGAGGTATTCGAGATCGATCACGGACCGCCCGCGCAACGTGTGCAGCGGATTGATGATGCGGCGCATCACCTCGGGGTTCCACCAGGTCCGCACCCCCGTCGCGGACCGGCCACAGAGCAGCCAGGCGCCGTTGAGCGCGCCGGCCGAGGAGCCGTAGACGGCATCGAACGCGGGCGCCAGGCCCAACTCGTCCAGGGCGAGCACCATCCCGCTCGAATAGGTACCCCGGCTGCTGCCGCCCTCGATCGCGACGGCGAGCCGCCGCGAATCCGCCCGTTTCCCCGGAACGCTACCCGTCGCCATCCGTTCGGCGATCAGCTCCAGTACAGGGTGCATCCCTCCATCCTGGTCAACCGCCGCGTCCCGTCGACCCGTTTTGTCTTCGATCGCTCGACCAGGGCGATCAGGGAGAGTGATGTGCGTCCCGTTGCACTGCAACCAGTTGCATATCATGCTGGGGCGATGGCGCTGGAGCACGCGATCCTGGTCTCCCTGTCCGAGCGTTCGGGCTCGGGCTACGAGCTCGCGCGCCGTTTCGAGCGCTCGATCGGGTTGTTCTGGAACGCCACCCACCAGCAGATCTACCGCGTGCTCAAACGCATGGAAGAAGCGGGCTGGGTCGCTGTCGACCTGGTCGAGCAGTCCGGGCGGCCGGACAAGAAGGTGTACACGGTCAGCGCCGCCGGACACGCCGAGCTGGGCCGTTGGCTGGCCGAACCCGACCCGGCGGCAGGCACCCAGGAGCTCGCGGTCAAGATCCGCGGCGCCTCGTTCGGCGACCCCGGCGCGGTCGCGGCCGAGCTGACCCGCCACCGCGACACCCACGCCGAGCGGCTCGACGTCTACCGCCAGATCGAGAAACGCGACTTCCCCGACCCCGCCGCGCTGCACGGCAGGTCCCTGCACCAGTACCTCGTACTGCGCGGCGGGATCCGTGTGGAAGAAGGCCAGGTCGAGTGGTTCACCGAGGTCCTCCAAGCCCTGCACCGCGACGCCGGCCACCACACGAAGGGCGCATCATGAGCCAGTACCCGAACCTGCTCGCCCCGCTCGATCTCGGCTTCACCACCCTGCGGAACCGGGTGATCATGGGGTCGATGCACACCGGCCTCGAAGACCGGGCCGCGCACTTCCCCCAGCTCGCGGAGTACTACGCCGAGCGGGCCCGCGGCGGCGTCGGCCTGATCGTGACCGGTGGCTTCGCGCCCAACCGCACCGGCTGGTTGCTGCCGTTCGCCTCGAAGCTGTCCACCCCGGCCGAAGCCAAGGCCCACCGGCAGCTGACCGCGCCGGTGCACGAGGCGGGCGGCAAGATCGCGCTGCAGATCCTGCACGCGGGCCGCTACTCCTACAACCCGTTGAGCGTGTCCGCGTCGAGCATCAAGGCACCGATCAACCCGTTCCGGCCTCGTGCGCTGACCGGGTACGGCGTGCTCCGCCAGATCCGCGCCTTCGCCGACTGCGCCGCCCTTGCTCGCGAAGCTGGCTACGACGGCGTCGAGATCATGGGCTCCGAGGGCTATCTGATCAACCAGTTCCTCGCCGAACGGACCAACAAGCGCACCGACAAGTGGGGCGGCAGCGCCGAGAACCGACGCCGCTTCGCGGTCGAGATCGTGCGCCGCACCCGGGAAAAGGTCGGGCCGGACTTCGTCATCATCTACCGGCTCTCGATGCTCGACCTGGTCGAGGGCGGGCAGCGCTGGGAGGATGTCGTCGCGCTCGCGAAGGAGGTCGAGGCCGCGGGCGCGACGATCATCAACACCGGCATCGGCTGGCACGAAGCCAGGGTGCCGACGATCGTGACGTCGGTGCCGCGCGCCGCGTTCACCTGGGTCAGCGGCAAACTGAAACCACATGTCGGCATCCCGGTCGTGACCTCTAACCGGATCAACATGCCGCAGGTCGCAGAGGAGGCACTCGAGAACGGCGACGCCGACCTGGTATCGATGGCCCGGCCCTTCCTCGCCGACCCCGAATGGATCCGCAAGGCCGAAAGCGGCCGAGAGGACGAGATCAACACCTGCATCGCCTGCAACCAGGCCTGCCTGGACCACGCCTTCAAGCGCAAGCTCGTGTCCTGCATGGTCAACCCGCGCGCCGGGCACGAGACGACGCTGCAGCTGCTGCCCACTCGCAAGACCAAGCACGTCGCGGTCGTCGGCGCCGGTCCCGCCGGGCTCGCCGCCGCGACCGCACTGGGCGAGCGGGGGCACACGGTCGAGCTGTTCGAGGCCGACGACGCCATCGGCGGTCAGTTCGCGATCGCGCGGAAGATCCCCGGCAAGGAAGAGTTCGCCGAGACGATCCGGTACTACGCGCGGCGGCTGGAAGTCACCGGGGTGAAGGTGCACCTCGGCACCCGGGCCACCGCGGCGGACCTGCGGGACGGCGGATTCGACGAGGTGGTCCTGGCCACCGGCGTTGCTCCCCGGGTGCCGTCGCTCCCCGGCATCGATCACCCGAAAGTGCTGTCCTATGTGGACGTCGTCAAACACGGCAAGCCGGTCGGCGACCGGGTCGCGGTGATCGGGGCGGGCGGGATCGGCGTGGACGTCAGCGAGTTCCTCACCCATACGGACTCCCCGGCACTCGACCTCGACACCTGGATGGCCGAATGGGGCGTCACGGATCCGGAGCAGGCCGCGGGCGGCCTCGCCAAACCCCGGCCGGAGCCCGCACCGCGCCAGGTCTACCTGCTGCAACGAAAGCAGACCGCGATCGGCGCGGGCCTCGGCAAGACGTCGGGCTGGGTGCACCGGGCCGCGCTGCGTGCCAAGCGCGTCGAGCAGCTCTCGGGCGTCACCTACGAGCGCATCGACGACACCGGCCTGCACATCACCGTCGATGGGAAACCACGCACGCTGGAGGTCGACACCGTCGTGGTGTGCGCGGGCCAGGAGCCGGTGCGGGATCTGGCGGACGACCTCCGCGCGGCCGGCCTGGCGGTACACCTGATCGGCGGCGCCGACGTCGCGGCGGAACTCGACGCGAAACGCGCGATCGACCAGGGCACCCGGCTCGCCGCGAAGCTCTAGTCGTGTACCACCGTCGTGACGTTGCGTTCATGTGCTGTCACGTGTGTTGCGCGCACTGGCAGGATTGAACGCGTGCGAGACGTATGCGTGATCGGGCTCGGGCTGATCGGTGGGTCGCTGCTCCGCGCGGCGGCCAGGACCGGACGGACTTCGTGGGGAGCGGCGGTGTCCGAAGTGGACGCCGACGCCGCGAGCAGAGCCGGCTACGACGTCACGACCGACATCGAGGCAGCACTGCACCGCGCGGCCGAGCGAGACGCGCTGGTCGTCCTCGCCGTGCCACTGACCGCGATCGAGGACACGCTCCGCCAGGTCGCCCAGCACGCCGCGCACTGCCTGCTCACCGACGTGGTCAGCGTCAAGGCGCCGGTTCTCGACGCCGTACGCCGCAGGACGCCCTACACCCGCTACGTCGGCGGGCATCCGATGGCTGGCACAGCGGAGTCGGGCTGGCTGGCAGGCAACGCGACGCTGTTCGAGGGCGCGGCGTGGGTGGTCGGTGTCGAAGAGGACACCGACCTGGAGGCCTGGGCCGAGGTGACGCAGCTGGTGCTGGATCTCGGCGCGCACGTGGTGCCGCTGCACGCCGAGTCGCACGACGAGGCGGTCGCCCGGATCTCGCACCTGCCGCATCTGTTCGCCGCGATCCTGGCCACCATCGGCGCCCAGGGCGGCCCATTGGCGATGTCGCTGGCGGCGGGTTCGTACACCGACGGCACCCGCGTCGCCGGGTCGAGCCCGGCCCTGGTCAAGGCGATGACCGAAGGGAACCGCGAAGCGCTGCTCCCGATCGTGGACGAGGCGCTCGGCAGGCTCGGCGCCGCCCGTGGCTCCCTGGCGTCGACCGGCGGACTCGCGGTGACGATCAACGCCGGGTACGAGGGGGCGCAAGCGCTTGCGGCCAGCCGCGACGTCGAACGCGCCGGTGTCCGGATCAGCCTCACCGCACCCGACGCCCGTGACGGCCTGGTGGCACTCGGCGAGCGCGGCGGGCGCATCACCGGCATCGACGACGGCTTCGCACTCGGTGAGGTGAGCTAGCGAGCGCTTCGCCGCCGAGCCACGCCGGCCCGGGGCGAAGCGCGGGAAAACTACTGACCCGCGGGCGGCTGCTGCCCGCCGGGCGGCTGCTCGTCCGGCTTGTCACCACCGAACTTGCCGAGGAAGTCCTTGGCCTTCTCGACCCCGCCGTCGATCTTGTCGGCCTGCCCGGAGAACTTGGACTTCGCGAACTCGCCCGCCTTGTCCAAACCCTGTTCGATCTTGTCGCCGTGCTCCTTGAGCGCGTCCTGCGCCTTGTTCTTCAGTTCGTCGAAGTTGACCATCGAAGGCTCCCTTCCAATCCGTCCGCGACGGTCCGGGATTTCCAGGCACTTCCATCCAACAACACTTCGCTTACGTCCGCCTGTGGTAGGGCAGGAACCTGCGGACCAGGCGCAGCGGGGTCCGCTCCACGAGATCCGGCCCACGCACCGCGTCGAAGGCCGAGCCGAGCTGATCCACAACCCCGGACAGCTGGGCGCCGTCAGGCAGCGGCACCGACTCCGGCTCACGCTGTTCCCGCACCGCCGCCGCCAGCTCCGCGAGCGCGGCGGTGATCAGGTCGACATCGCTCTGATCAGGCTCTGGCGCACCCCTCCCGATGGTCACACCGACCTCGGTCACCGCGTCGGCGACCCGCTCGAGCGCGGCGATCACCGGCCACCACGCCAGCGCCTGCCGTCCGTTCGCCGACGGCTCCACGATGGCTTGCTGGAACGCCGTGCGCACGTCCGCCAGCGCCCGGTAGGCGCTGCGCCGGGCGCGCGAACGAGCCAGCCGCGCTTCACCCGAGGGGGTGAGCGCCAGCGCGGGCCCGACGTAGGTCGCCACGGTGTCGAGCGCGGTCGCGAGCCGTCCGCCGACCTGAGGCCGCCGGCTGCCCGGCCAGAGCAGATAGCCGAAGACCAGGACGATGACGCACCCGAGCACAGTGTCCAGGAGGCGAGTGAACGCCACCGACCAGTCGCCCTTGTTCGCCAGATCCATCTGCAGAATGATCAGCGGGGTGACGAAGGCGCTCTGGATCCCGTAGTTGCGGACCTTGCCGACCGCGACCCCACCCGCGAACGCCGCGATCAACACCACCAGCACCCAACCGTGCGCCCCCAGCGCCAGCACCACGGCGCCGATGCCGACGCCGGCCACCGTGCCGATGCCGCGCAGTACGGCACGTCCGAAGACGGAACCGAAGTCGGGCTTGAGCACGATGCCCACCGTTAGCGGAATCCAGTACGCCCGCTCGAACGGGACGAGCAGCGCGACGATTTCGGCGACCGCGACGCACAAGGTCAGCCGTAACGCCGCGATCCAGGTCAGCGGCCCCGCCGTGAGCGACCCCATCCATTCCCGCGCCCGCCGGTGCCATGGCACGGGTTCGCGCCGCGTCCGGTCGTCCCCCTTGCCGATGCGCTCCAGCCCGGCATACAAGGCCCCGAGGACCGCGTCGACATCCTCGTCATCCGGTGGCGTCGGCGGCGTGGGCAGCGGCTGCACGGCCAGCACCGAAGCCGCCGCGACGGTGAAGTAGTCGACAACCTCCCTCGGCGCACGCTGCCCGGCGTTGACCATCGCGACCGATGCTTCTACCGCGGGCGTGCTCGCGGAGAGCAGATTAAGCAGTTTCCGGTAGGTGGCGTCGCGGCCGGACAACCAGGACCGGGCCGTGAGCAGCCGGTCATAGGCGGTGCTCATCGCGGTGGTGAGCTGGTGTCGCGCCATCCTCGACGTCGCTTCGTCGGCCGCCGACAACATCGCGGCCAGTTCGATGTAGACCTGCGCGACGGCATTGCGTTCCGAGCTGGTCGCACGAAACGTCCAGCTGGCCAGCGCGACGACAAGGCTCCACGCCGCACCCGCGCAGAAGTAGCCGAGGTCCAAGCCGATCTGCGCCCCCGTCGCCTGCTGGCCGGTGCCGAGCACGCAGAACACGAACATCATCAGACCGGCGACGGAAGCGTTGCTCCCAGCCGTGCTGATCAGCGCGGAGACCGCCGCGACCAGGATCACCGCGGGAATCGCCAGCCCGGGATTCGCCCCGGTCACCAGCCCGACCAGGTGCCCCGCGATCGCCGCCAGCGTCGCACCGCCGAGACGTCGCGCGCGGTACCGATACGGACCGGCCGATTCGGACAACACCGCGGGCAGCGCGCCGGACGAAAGATAGGCGCCGACAGCGATGTCGCCCACCGCGTAGCCCACACCGATCGGCACGGCCAGCGCGATCACGGCACGGGCGACCATGTTCCACGGCACCGGGACACTCGAGCTGCGCAGGAGCTGAACCAGCCAGTGCGGTGCGGCGAAATCCCGGCGCGGTGTGGTCACGCCCTCATCTTGACCTACTGGGCACCGGCCGGATCCCGTGTTGTGATGTCCGCGAAACCCACCACGGGAGGTCACCATGGCAGCTCGGACGTTTTCCTTCGAGGTCAACCGGACGAGCACCGCTCCGCCGTCCACTTTGTTCAAGCTGGAAACCGACGGCTCCCTGTGGTCGCAGTGGGCGCGGCCGCTGGTCCCCCAATCACGCTGGGCTCGTCGTGGCGATCCCGAGCCGGACGGGGTCGGCGCAGTGCGGGAACTCGGCTTGTGGCCGGTGCTGGTCCGGGAAGAAACACTCGAGTACGAACCCGACCGCCGGCACGTCTACACCTTCGCCGGCATGGCGCCGGTCAAGGACTACCGCGCCGAGGTCTTCTTCACCCCGAGCGGAGACGGCGGCACGCACCTACGTTGGACGGGCTCGTTCACCGAGCCGCTCCCGGGCACTGGCCCGGCGCTGCTGGCCGCGGTGCGCGGCGTGATCCGGTTGCTTTCCGCCCAACTGGTCAAGGCAGCCGAAAACCGGCACTGAGCTGGGTGCCACCCGACACATTCACTAACCAACTGCAACGTTTGCCCCCTCGCGGGCGTCCTCCTTCCGGGGATACGGATCGCAGATCCGGGAGCTATACCGGAAGATTGGGGACAGACAGTGAGATTTGCGGCGCGCTTGGGGGCGCACTGGCGAGTGGCGGCTGCTGTGGCCACCGTCGTGCTGACTCTGACCGCTTGCTCGACCCCATCGCCGGCTCCGGCGCCCGAACCGCAGCCGAGCGAGCACAACCAAGCTCCCGCCGCCGCACCCGCTCCCGCCTTCACCGCGCCCTACCCGTTCGGCACCGTTCAGCAGAAGGCTCCCCCGGTGGCGAACGGCGCCGTCCCGGTGGTTCGCCGCATCACCACCGACAAGCCCTACGTGTTCATCACCATGGATGACGGTGCGGTCAAGGATCCCGACGCGCAACGGCTCATCCAGAGTTCGGGCACCCACCCGGTGCTGTTCCTGAACCAGAAGTACGTCAAGGGGCATGAGGCGTACTTCAAGGGCATCCTCGACGCCTCGGGCGCGACTCTGGGCGATCACACGGTCGACCACCCGAACCTGCGGGGTAAGCCGTTCGAGTTCCAGCGCAAGGAGATCTGCGACAACGCCGACGACTTCCAGAAGGGCCTCGGCGTTCGGCCGTCACTGTTCCGGCCGCCGTTCGGAAACTACGACGACAACACGTTGCGTGCGGCCGCGACCTGCGGCATGCGCGCCGCGGTCCTGTGGTCGGCGTCGGTCAACGACGGACACGTCCAGTTCCAGGCGGGCACCAAGCTCAAGCCCGGCGACATCGTGCTGATGCACTTCCGCAAAACGTTCAAAGAGGACTACAACGCCTTCCTCGAACAGGCCAAAAAGGACGGTCTCACACCCGTCCCGCTCGCCGACTTCCTCGGCTGAGCTCCTCGCTCAGCCCGCGCCGAGGCACAGGAACGGACGGCGCAGCGGGTCCACCGCCGTGGCCTCGGCGAGCGCCAGGGCGGGTGAGGTTCCGGAGGCCAGCCGCCGGTGCAGGTCGGCCATCGCGTCCGCGGCCGCCCGGTCACCGACCCTCGCGACCGCGCCGATCACCGTACGGCTGCCACTGGCCAGGAGCGTCCCCGCGAACCCCAGCGCCTCCTCACCGGGCCGGATATGGCTCATCGCAAGTTCACAAGCGGCCAGCACGACACGCTCCGGCGGGCGCGCCAACCGGGTCGTCTCGTGGGCGAAGAGCGGGCCGTCGACGAGCTCGAGCCTGGAGAACAACGCGTTCGCCGGCTCGTGCGCGCCGTGCGCGACCAGATGGGCCATCCCCGTTCCCTCGAGCGCGGCGAGCACGGTCTCACTGGTCGCGTTCGCGCCGTCCACCAATCGCGCGGCCGGATAGACGTCCCGGAGCTTGCGCACCTCACCCACCGAACCCGGCACGCCGGGACCGCCGGCCAGCAGCACCGGCCCCTGGGTCGACCGCTTGCTCGCACTCACCCACGCCGTGGCCGAGGGCGCGATCGTGACGGGATGCCCGCGCAGGGACGGCAAGGCGCCCCACGGCAGCGCGTACAGCTGGCCGATCGGGACGATCACGAGCTCACGATCACCCAGGGTCTTCGCGAGCGACGCGGAAATCAAGCCGTCCAGCTTTTCCGCGCGACGCCGTGCAGACGCCGCGACGGTCTCCGCCAACGGTGTGGGCAGGTGATCGGGCGCCAGCGCGTCCAGGTCGGCGTGCAACTGCTTCGCCGTCTCGATGATCTCGGCAAGCGGCCCGAGCTTCAGCAGGCGGAAGGTGCCGCGGTCGACGACCAGCGAATACAGCTGTCCGTTGTAGCCGACGAGACTGACCAGCACTCGCTCGCCCAGCTGCTCGACCACTTCGTCCGGCGTGCACACCGGACGAGGTTTGCCCCACTGGCTCGTGTACCAGCCGAGCCTGCTCGCTTCCTGCTGCAACGTCGCGTACCGCTGTTCGAGGGCCTTGACCGGCTCGCCCTCCAACCGGTTGCGCTGGATCGTGCGCTGCACATGCCGCATCTCGGTGATGTGTTTGGCCAGCACCGGGTCCTCGATCACCGGCAGCGGCTCGTAGCGGTAGACCTGGGCCCGCGTGCGTTCCAACCAGGCGAACATCCGCTTGGCTCCCGGAGCGTTGCGACGCGCCCGTCGCAACACGAGCTGCAGGGCGAGCTTGCCCAGCTCCTGACCGTGCACGGCGGTACCGCAGACCAGGTCGAGTCCGCCCATTCGGTCCCTGATCGCCCCCAGCTCACGCAGCCCGGCACGAGCCTGTGCGAGTGCCGAGCGAGGGCGTTCGGTCGCCACCGCCAGCTCGGCGCGGCACAACCGCAGCAGCATCCGGTGGTCGATCGGCGTGGTCTCCCGCGGCTTCGGGACCTGCGCCAGCAGCCGCTCGGCGACGTCGACCTGGTTACGCCTCAAGTAGAGCCGGACAGCGAGCAACCTCGCAGCTGCCGCCTCGTCGCGCATGCCCAGCTCGTTCAGCCGCTCCGCGAGCCCGGCGAACTCGGCTGGTAGCCGCGTCCCTGGCTTCGACCGTTCCGACGCCAGAATCTCCGAAGCGTCCGCGCGCAGCCGGGTCAGCGCGGCGATCTCGGCCCACCGCGCGTTGCCACGGCGCAGAAACCTCCGACGCGCAGCTGACGCGAACTTCCGGGCCAGCGAGTAGTCGTGCTCCAGAATCGCCGCGGCCGCCCTGGCGACCTCGGCCTCAGCGACCTGCTGGATCGAACCCGCGCTACGCAACTGAGGCAGTGCTTCGTCGAGGTGACGGGCAGCCTCTTCGCTCAACCCAGCAGTCAGCAGTGCCCGAGCCTGATCGAGTCGGATGAACGGAAGTGAACCCGGCCCGGCCGCGGCGAAGATCCGCGCCGCCTGCTCGTAGTGATGCAGAGCCTGTGGCACGTCGCCTGCCAGCTGCGCGGAGTCGCCCAACCCCTGTCTCACCTTGGCTTCCAACAGAGTATGACGGTTTTCGACGGCAAGCTTGAGCGCACGTCGCAGGTCGGCGAAAGCGGCCTCGGGATTGTTCATCTGGACGTGGACCATGGACCTGTTGAGCAGATTGCGAGTCAGCAGAAACCCATTGTCGTCGACTTCGGCTTCCAGCGAGGGGAAGATCGCTGCGAAAAGAGCAAGCGACTCTTCCCACCGTCCGGCGCGCATGAGGACGAGCGCACGCTGCAGCTTCACCGTCAGTCGTAAGACACTGCGCGGTTGTCCCGGCGGCAACCGCGACCGCACCTGCTCGGCTGTCTCAAGATGAGCTAGCCCGGCCTCGGTCGAAATGACCTCGGCATCGGCAGACGCCAGGCTGATCAGGATCCGAGCCTGGAGCTCGAGGTGCTCAGGACCAGCCCGGTCGACTCGCACCAACTGGGACAATGCCTTGTTCAGGAGCCGTGCCGCTGGTCCAGGACGCATGTCGGAGGCGACCGCCATCGCGCGACGATGGAGATCAGCCGCTGCTACGACGGCCTTTTCGGCGGAAAGAAGCGACACTGACACGCGCCCAATGGGAGCACACCCCAACCAGAGGCGTAACGCCCGTCCGGGTTTTAGAGAACTACCGTCGGCGTTACGACCGTTCGGCGGCATGACACGTCGCCCAAATGCACCAGGATCTGTGTCGTGCCTTGTGGTACGTCTTCCAGGACGAACCGGCCACCCTCGTCCGCGGTCGTCGACGTGGTTCCGTGTTCGGCGACTCTGACCTCGACCGCGTATTGCCCGGCCGGCACCAGCCACCCGTCGATTCGGTGTCGCTTGCCGATCTTGGTGAGATTGATCATCACGGTCAGATCACTGACGGTGAACGTGATCGTCCCGGTACCGCTGCCGCGCACTCCGGCATGGGCATCCATCCGCTCCCAGCGGGCAACCTCGACATCGAGATCTTCCAGGGCGAGCGCGAACTGGACCCGCTGCACCAGATCGTCCGGTGGCGGGTCCAGTTCATCCAGGAAACGGTCGATGTCGGCGAGCAACATCTCGTCATCCGGAAAGGCCTTCCCCTCCGCCGCACCGATGTCGTTCATCGGCTTCCCCCTTCACTGGCGAGCAGATCGCGCATCGAGTCGAGGCAACGTCCCCTGGTCGGTCCAACACTGCCGCGTGGCATTCGCATCGCCTCCGCGACCAGCTGGTACTCGGCTCGCCCGGCCAGCACTGTCAGCCGGAGCAGCTCCTGGCAACGGTGCGGCAACCGGACGAAGGCGCGCCAAACCCGCCGATCGCGGTCGGCTCGAACAGCTTCGTCCTCGGGTGCCGGCTGAGTACTGGGCATGGATTCGGCCAGCTCGTCGCTCAGCGGCACGGGCTGAGCACGGCGGCCGTACGGATGGGTCGCCTCGCGCCGGGTCGTGGTGATCAGCCACGCCGCCAGCGCCCTGGGGTCGCGCAGCTTGTCCAACTGGCTGAACAGCGCGAGCCACACCGTCTGGACGACATCTTCGGCAACTACCCGGTCCAGCCCGTTCGCCCGGGCAACGTGCCAAACGAGCGGGGTCAGCTCTTCGACCAGCTTGTTCATCGCCTGGCGGTCCCCAGCGCGCGCCGCGTGCATACACGCCGCGTGCAGCTCAGCGCCGGTCAAACCTTCCCATGGCGGGTCTACTTCTGCTGTTCGCACGTCCGTCACCGTAGCTGCCCCACTTCGGAAGTGTCTTCGGGTCGGCGCTGGCCGTATGTCGTGTCCTTCTGGGGGAAGGAGCGTGCTGCTGGCTCTGGGATACATCGATCGCTTACTTATCCGTCTTTCGGCCCAACGCCGGTTGCTGCGAGGCACCGACCGGCGCGGGTGGTGTGGTCCCGCGCCGGTCGATACTTCCTCCTCGGATCCACTCCCCCGCAGATCCCGCCGGGCGTCCCCTCCCCCGAAGGCACACCCGGCCAGGCGTGTCCGGCAGCCCCCTCGGCTACCGGACGACGCCGGTCTTGTTCAGTTCAGTGGTACCTCAGTTGCTCGGCGGCGTGTGCGGGTCGTACGTGCCGTTGGTCTGCGATCCGCCCCCGCCTCCGCCGGTCTTCGGGTCGGTCGAGACGGGCGGCACGGTCACCGGGACCGGGTTCTCTTCGGAGTTCTTGTCGGTGGGCATTGGGCCCCTCCTTCCCTCACGCCCATTAGGACGCAACGAAGGGCCCGCTAGATACACGCAGCGGAGACTTTTTTGAAGAAAACCCGAAATCTGCGTCAGGTGGGTGACACGGTCAGCCTCGTACCGCCCAGTCCGTCACCCCAAGAACACGCGCTGTCACCGCCCCGAGGTGCTCAGCCCACCGACGATAACCAGTCGGACCGGGGTGAAACCGGTCGTCGGCGAAAGCCGCGGCCTCGAGAAGATCCGGCGACATCGGCGCGTACTCGACCGCAGGCAAAACGGCCAGCTCGGCGGCAGCGGCATCCAGGGCGCCGGAGCGTCTGGCGAGGACACTCCGCAACGGCCTGGGCAGTACGGGAAAGCACCCCATCGGCGGTACACCGGCCAGCACAATCGGAATGGCCCCCAGCCTCCGACGAAGCGAGACAACCACTTCCAGCAGATCTCGCCGGTAGCGAGCAGCCGAGTGCAGCTCGATCGTGTCGTTGACCCCAAGCGCGACCACTACCACGTCGGCCGGCTGGACCAACGGCACCAGCTCGTCGCGGACGACGCGGGCGTTCGCGCCCGTCCTGCCCACCGCCTGCCACGCCACGGGACGGCCACCGTCTGCGAGCACGCGAGCAAGCTGCCCCGTCAACGCTTCTTCGTGACTGCCTGCGCCCACACCATCGACGGTCGATTCCCCGACAACGGCGAGCCTGATCGGAACACCCGAACCTGGTACGAACCCACGAGCCGGTCCCGCCGCCCCAGGAAGCCGAGGCGTCGAACGTCGAACCCGGACAGCCTGCGCGACCAGTACCGGTGCGAGCGCGACCGTGGAAAGAATTCGGACAGCGGACATGATCCGACTTTAGACACCCGACCGCGAACGAGCCGGTGACCTGGGCCTCTCCCTGCCACCAGTCCGCGCGTCCGTGTCGGCTAGCTCGGCCCGGCACCTCGCTCTCGGTGCCAGCGGTCGAACATCTCGGTGAGCTCTCTGGTGATGAACGTCAGGAAATCGCGCATCTCGACCAGGCGTTTCCCTGCCGGCGTGTCCGCACCGAGCGCGTCGATCCCCTCCTCCGCGGCGTCCCGCCACATCAGGATCAACCGGTCTCGTTTGAGGAACGTGGCGTACCAGAGGTCGTCGTAGAGGCGATAGTGGTCGCGGCGCTCGCCCGGCTCCCGTTCTTTCCCCACGAGACCGACCTGCTCCAGATAACGGACCGCGCCCGAGATGGCGGCCGGGCTCACGGACAATCGCTCAGCGAGGTCGGCCGCGGTCAGCCTGCCCTCGTCAGTCGTCATCAGGGCAGCGAAGACCCGAGCAGGCATGCGCTGCATACCGATCTGCGCGAGCGTCAAACCCATCTTCTCGACGTAGCGGCGGACGGCGTCCTCGTCTCGCTTGGTGTCAGGCGTCGTCATCGCCCCATCCTCTCTTACCCTCCCCCGCAGATCACCTGATCTAGACATTTTCTTAACTTCACAACTTCATGAATTGAGTGTAGCTTCTGGACCATGGGAAACGCCATATCGATCTCCGGCCTGCACAAGTCGTTCGGCCGGACGAAGGCCCTCGACGGTCTCGATCTGCAGGTACCCGCCGGGGAGGTGCACGGCTTCCTCGGTCCGAACGGTGCCGGGAAGTCGACCACTGTCCGGGTCCTGCTCGGCCTGCTCCACGCAGACTCCGGCGACGTCCGGCTGCTTGACGGCGACCCGTGGAAGGACGCCGCCGCACTGCACCGGCGACTCGCCTACGTCCCTGGAGACGTCAACCTCTGGCCCAACCTCTCCGGGGGCGAGGTCATCGATCTCCTGGGTCGCCT
Organism: Amycolatopsis sp. NPDC058986; assembly: GCF_042741125.1. NCBI lineage: Bacteria > Bacillati > Actinomycetota > Actinomycetes > Pseudonocardiales > Pseudonocardiaceae > Amycolatopsis > Amycolatopsis sp. NPDC058986. The sequence continues at coordinate 54,397 of NZ_JBHYJW010000026.1, forward strand.
CCGCGGCGGCCTCGACCAGAAACGCCGCGAAGAACTCATTGAACGCTTCGACCTGGATCCCAAGAAGAAGGGGCGCACCTATTCGAAGGGCAATCGGCAGAAGGTCGCGATCGTGGCCGCCCTGGCGTCACGAGTCGACCTGCTGATTCTCGACGAGCCGACCTCAGGCCTCGATCCGCTGATGGAGGCCACCTTCCAATACGCGATCCAGGAGGAGCGCGAGCAAGGACGCACGGTCCTGCTGTCCAGTCACATCCTGGCCGAGGTCGAGGCGCTTTGCGACAAGGTGAGCATCATCCGCAATGGCCGCACCGTCGAGTCCGGCACACTCGCCGACCTCCGGCATCTGACCCGTACGTCCATCACCGCGGAACTCGCCGGGCCACCGAACGGGCTGGCGAACCTGGAGAACGTGCACGACCTCAAGGTCGAAGGCAACCGGGTCCGTTTCGACGTGGAGACCCGCTCTCTCGATGACGCGCTCCGGCACCTCACGCAGGTCGGCGTACGCAGTCTCGTGAGCCAGCCGCCCACGCTCGAAGAGTTGTTCCTGCGTCACTACACGGCGGAAACGAGCGCGAAATGACCGCCACGTTGGATCGCCCCGCCCACTCGGATGCCGTACCAGCCCACGCACTGGCCGGTACCTGGCAGCTCACACGCCTCGCACTGCGACGAGATCGCATCGTCCTGCCGATCTGGATCGTTCTGCTGAGCATCGTGCCTGCCAGCACTGTCAGTACCTACGAGCAGTTCTATCCGACTGCGGCATCGCGAGCCGCTTTGTCAGCGAGCGCCAGCACCAATCCATCGTTCGCCCTCCTCTATGGACCGGCTTTCGACCTGTCCACCGCAGGTGGGTTCATCACCTGGCGCATGGCAGGTTTTCTGTCCGTGCTCATCGGGCTCATGGCCGTTTTCACGGTCACCCGCCACACCCGCGCGGAGGAAGACAGCGGCCGGGCGGAACTCCTCGCGTCAGCTGTCGTCGGCCGCTATGCGGCACTCACGGCGGCGGCTCTCGTTTCGGGTGGCGCGAGCATCTTGATCGGGTTTGTCCAGGCCATCAGCATGGCAGGTGCGAAGCTCCCGGCAGGCGGCTCCATCGCGTTCGGTGCCGCGACCGCGTTAGCGGGTCTGGTGTTCACAGCCGTGACTTCGATTGCCGTCCAACTGGCGGAGTACTCACGGACGGCGAACGGCATCGGCACGGCCTCGGTGGGCATCGCGTTTCTGCTGCGCGCCGCGGGCGATTCGACCACGGACGCCCGCTGGCTGTCCTGGCTATCTCCGATCGGCTGGGCACAGCAATTGCGCCCGTTCGCCGGCGAACGTTGGTGGGTACTGACGTTGCCTATCGCCACCACCTTGCTGGCGGGCACGCTGGGATATCTTCTGTTGCCCCGGCGCGACTTGGGGGTTGGGATACTTCCGCCACGCCCCGGGCCGGCGACAGCAGCAGCCTCCCTGCGCACACCTCTGGCTCTCGCCTGGCGACTGCAGCGAGGGCCGTTGTTCGGCTGGGCAATCGGTACGGCCGTCGGCGGTGCTGTCTTCGGCTCGATCGCCAGCGGAATTGGTGACCTTGTCGGCCAAACCGAACAGACTCGCGCGATCTTCGAACGGTTAGGCGGCTCCTCGGCTCTCGTAAACGCATTCCTCGCTGCTATGGCCGGTATTTTCGGGATGATCGTGTCGCTGTATGGGGTGCAGGCAGCTCTCAGGATGCGGAGCGAGGAGATCTTGAACCGAGTGGAACCACTCCTCGCCACAAAGGTCAGCAGATTACGTTGGGCTGCAAGCCATCTGATCTTCGCATTCTTGGGAACCGCGTCACTGCTCCTCGTTGCCGGCCTGATGCTCGGTCTGTCGAACGGCTTCCGCAGTGGGGACGTCGGCGGGTCGGTCAGCGACATGATGCTCGCGGTTCTCGTGCAGATTCCCGCCACGTGGGTCATCGCCGCACTGACGGTGTCGATCTTCGGACTGCTTCCGAAGTTCTCCACCGCCGCATGGGCTGTCGGCGGCATAGCACTGCTGATCAGCCTGCTGGGGCCGGTCGTGAACCTGCCACAGGTGCTGCTTGACATCTCTCCCTTCCAGCATCCGCCGAAACTGCCCGGTCAGGCCTTCACCGTCGCGCCGCTGTTGTGGCTGCTGGTGATAGCTGTGGTCGCGCTCGGCGCCGGACTTACGGGCTGGCGCCGCCGCGACGTCGGCTGACAGAAAGGTTGCCGCCGGAGAGGCACCCTGCCCTGCGGACGCGTCTCCGGCAACGACCTTGCCTCACCTTCAGAAGTAGCAGCTTTTCACCGATGACTACAAACTTGACAAATCGCGAGCGGAAGAAATTGGTCACCCTGTTCGCCGACATCCCCAGCTCAGCGCACATGGTCTTGAATTTTTCGCGCCGCCTCACCCGATCGTGTAATCGCTCCCAGGGTTGGGACCGCCGTACGTTCGGGGCGTGTCCACTACCTCTTCCCTCTCCTTGAGCGAGCTCAGCAACGACGAGCTCGCAGCTGCGCTGACCGCCTCCGAATCCACTATGTCACGCGAGTACGCGAACAATCTTGCCCTGGTTCGCGAAGCGGACAATCGAAAACTGGCCGCCGCCAAGGGCTATCGAAGTACCACCGCGCTGCTGACGACGGTCGCCCGCGTTTCGGTGGATGAAGCCAGAACACGTGTACGTCTTGCCAGAAGACCACAGGAAACGGTGGAGAATGCCCTTGCGCAGGGCCGAATATCGGCGGCTCATGTCCGGGCGATCCACTACGTCCTGTCGAAAGCGCCGGCGACGATCGCCGACAGCGATCTGGCCGAAGCCGTATCAACCTTGGTAGAACTGGCGGAACAGTCGACGCCGACGATCGTCCGCAAAGCCGGGCATGACCTGGCTGGCTATTGGTCCGTCGACAGCCAACCCGCGGAAGATACCGAGACCGAACTCGCACGTCCGCGTCGAGCGTTTTGTTCACATCGGTTGCTGGACGGCCGCATGAAATTCAACGGCGTGTTTGACCGCGAGACCGCCGCACGCCTCGAACTGCTCTTCCAGCAACTGGCCGAGCCAAAGCCACGAGATGAATTCGGACGCGCCGACGAACGCAGCCAGTCCGAACGGGAGGGTGATGCCATCGCTGAGGCTCTCGCACTCGCGGTACGCGTCACCGAGTCGGACCAGGCACGGAGCGAACACACCGTGGCGGTGACCATCCCGTTGGCGGAGCTGGAAAAGCGAGCCGGCGCGGCATTCACCTGCGGCGTCGGACACACCACCGCCGCTCAGCTTCGTCGGATTTGCTGCGGTGACGTAAAAGTCGTACCCGCGGTGTTGGGGTCTGACGCCGAGGTACTCGATCTCGGCCGGAGCACACGGCTGGTTACGACAGCTCAGCGTGCGGCCTTAGCCTTACGTGACAAGGGATGTACCCGACCGGGATGCCGTCGCCCGGCGAAGTGGTGTCGCCCCCATTTCATCCTCCATTGGATGGACGGTGGCTCCACCGACTTGGTCAACCTCGCGCTCGTATGCGAGGAACACGAACGCGAACTGCACCACACGGACTGGGAGGTCCGCTTGGTCAATGGCCGCGTCGCGTTCATTCCGCCGCGCTGGCTGGATCCGAAACAGCAGCCTCTCTACAACACTGCACATGAAGTCCAAGTCGCAGCGTGAGCTTCCGAGGACCACGTCAGCGCGAATGAACCTTGTGATCTGCTTCGACGACTAGCTGCGCCTGCGGACCGACAGCACCGCACGCGGGTCCGCCAGGGTGGAGTGCCACAGGCATGACTTCAAGTGCTTGAGGTTTGTCGGTGCCGAATGTCACTGTGACGCGAACCTGCTGCATGGGAAGCCCCGGCACGTCCGCGAATCCGTGGCGGCCGCCGGTCGGCTCCACCTGAGCCGAGCAGACGCTGGCAGGGTCGTTTCCTCCGCAGCTCGGGTGAACCGGCCCGGTCGACTGTGTCAGTTCGACCTGCCTCGTGACGCATTGTCCCTGCCAACAGGTTTCGACGATAGCTCGTGTGATCCCAGGTGCCGCGCCTGCCGAGATGTCCAAGCTGATTCCGGCCAGCGCCCCTATATCCGGACACATCGGTGCATCACCCGAACCGGCTGGGTGACCACAGCCGACAGCGACTGCCACGACAAAGACTGGCCCCACAAGCTTCCGCATACCGAGCAGACGGACCTGGAGTACACGCAGGTTGCATCCAGCGAACTCAGGGGGCGACCATCGCCAAGCGACTGGACGACTTCGTCCGACCCGGGCGCCCGGTGCAGCCGTCGTCGGGCTGTCGACGAGCTGGGAGCACGGTCAGCTCGACGATCCGAGTGGTTGTCCTCGGCGGAAGCCGAGCCTGATGGGTCACCGTCATCGATCCCTGCGAGGCATGAGACAAGCCAACCGCCGAATTGCCGAGCGGCATTTGACTCGCCAGCCATCCAAGATCGGCCGGGATCCACTCAGGCTTCGGCTGCGGTGGTCCGCAGACCGTCGATGACGACGTGCAGCAGATGTCGGCTGTCCGGCGAATAGCGCTCCACCGCAAGGCATCCGACGATGAGCGCCCGCAGATCGTCACCGTCGATGTCCGTACGCACAGCTCCGACTGTCTGCGCTCGCTCGAGCAGGGCGTCGAGGGCGGCACGGAAGTCGTCGCCGGCCTCAGCCTTGAAGCCGAGCCCGCTCGACTCGGCCAATGCCTCGCAGATGGCGCGGTTCACCGACGCCTGGCGAATGACACGCTGGAAGTAGTCGAAGAACGCCTCGCCTGGATCATCTGCGGCCAGCAGGGCCCTGGCCTCCTGTGCGAACTGGTCGATGCGCTCCAGGACAACAGCCTGGAAGAGGGCTTCCTTGCTGGGGAAATGCCGGTACACCGTGCCCGCCCCTACGCCCGCGAGACGTGCGATCTCGTCGAGCGGAACAGCGAGGCCCTCCGCGCCGAACGCCTCTTCCGCGGCCGCCAGAACGCGAGCACGGTTACGCCGCGCGTCGGCACGCAGAACAGCTTTTTCCATCGAGGCCTCCTGGTCTCGTTGACAACCGGAACGAGCGTTCCGTATCGTCGGAAGCGGGTGCACCGTTCCGATTCAACACTCTGTCTCCCTGGAGAATTTCCGATGACCCGAACCGTGTCCGAAATCGCTCAGCTTGTCCGTCAGGGCATGGAATCGATCGATGCTTCCCTGATGGCCGAGCTGTTCGCGGAAGATGCCGTCTACGAGTTCCCGTTCAGCTCGGGCGGCATGCCACAGCGATTCGAAGGACGAGACGCCATCATGACAACTCTGGCCGCCGGTGGTGTCCGCGCCCGGCAGCTGGGCCTGGAAAAAGTGCAGGTCGCCACACACCTCACCGACTCGGGCTTCGTCGTCGAGCTCATCGCCGAGGGACGTTCCGTGGATGACGGGACGCCGTATCGCTTCCCGTCGTCGGTCGGCGTCCTGACGGTTGCGGACGGCCAAATCACCCACTATCGCGATTATCCGAACTATGCCGGAGCGGCAGAGGTGATGGGGGCTGGGGCGAAGCCACGGAGCGATGCTCATCAGGTGTTCGACAAATTCCTCACCGCTTCTGTGGAGAACCGCTGGGACGACGTGGCGGATCTCTACGCGGAGGACGTCGTGATCGAGTTGCCCTTCACCATCCCCGGAGTACCGCGGGTGACGCAGGGCCGTGAAGAGCTGCGCGCCAGGTTCAAAGCCGTAGGCGAGGCACGCCGCCTGATCAAGGCCGAGCACGTAGTGGTGCACGAGACCGTCGATCCCGCGGTCATCGTCGCAGAATTCGATCTGCACAACGAAGTCCTGTCGGACGGTTCGACGTTCACTTCGTCTTACGTGATGGTTCTGACCGCCCGCGACGGCCGCATCGTGCGTTCCAGGGACTACACCGACACCGCTGCGGCGATCGAACGGACCGCTGCGTTCAGGGCGTCGCTGTCTGGGTCGCCGACGGACTGAACAGCCGCTGCAAGGTGCCGGTCGCCTGATCCCACACCCCAGGTACCAACAGCACCGCGAGAACCACGAACACCGGGAAGATCAGTCGTTTCTCGACCTTCTTGCCGGTCCGGAAACGCAACGGGCGTGGCGGCCGGATCTCGTACCAGGTCTCCCCTGCGATCGGAAGCGGGAAGAGGAACGGGCAGCCTGACTCCGTGAGCGCGTCTCCCAGGCAATGGGTGATGCACCCTGCCGCCACCGCAAAACCCAGCCAGCCCGAGATCTCCTGCAGTTGTGCGGCGTGGTCGGGCGGGGCGGTCCAGACCCACCAGGCGACGGCCGCCCCGCTCACCGGCAGCAACCAGTCTCCGAGCGCACCTTCCGCGAGCAGCAGCCCCAGGACCACCACTCCGAAGACCGCCCATGACCCGCCGGCGGAGGTTCCCGCCGCGGTCGCCGCCCCCAGCCCTGCCGCGAAGAGAACCGTGTGCGAAAGGTGGCGGTGCTTACCCGTCACGTTCTCGTCGCGCGGCCCCTTCGTCAGGGCGTACGTCGCGGCCGAGACCCAGCGAAGCAACCACGAGATCAGTCCCGTAAGCCATCCCAGCAGACGTGATGCCCTCGCTCCGGGATGGTCGAGGTCGGGCAGCAGGGCGAAACCGGCTGTGGTGGCACCGAAAACCACGGCTTGGTGCAGTGAGCCGGCACCTACGGCGGGCGCAAGCGCCAGCCCTGCGCACCACCCGGTCAGGGCATGCGTGCGCCCCATCATCGTGCTGCCCCCAGGAATCCCGCGTGCCGATCGGTCGCCAGACCGTATCGGGGGATCAGGCGGGCGGTTCCTCCGACACGCTCAGATGGTCGGCGACACCGGTGAGTTCGATCACGCGGCTGACAGCGGGACTCGGCACGACTTCCAGCGCGACGTCCTGCTCACCAGCTTGGCGTTGTGCGTGCAGCACCACGTTCAGCGCGGACGAATCGAAGAAGGTCACCCCGGTCAGATCGGCCACCACGCGTCGCGAGCGCTTCTCCGCGATCAGTCCCGCCAACGCCTCCTGCAGTTGCGGGCTGGTCAGCAGATCGAGTTCGCCGGTGACCACCACCCGAGGCTCGGACGCTCCGGTGTCCAGGGTGATACCGAACCCGGGCGGGGTGGCGTTCTGCTCGGCTGCGGGCATGCAGTTTCTCCTCGTCAGGCGCCGATACTGCGCCGGTACGCGCCTGTGGTCTCAAGCGGCAACCGTGTCACGGTCCCAGACAACTGGAGACCCAACCCTAACCCAGAAGGCGACTGCCCCGACGAGGCCCGCCATACTTTTCGGGCACAACGGCGCCACGGCGATCGGTTGAACGGTTGTTCAGCGGTCGTCAGCGAGCACTCAAAGCCTTCCGCTTTGCCCTGCGTTCACGCAGGAAGAGTTCCCGCCGCTCGATCTCGCCGAGCCCACCCCAGATCCCGTATGGCTCCTGCACGGCCATCGCGTGCTCCCGGCACTGCGCCAGCACAGGGCACGTGTGACAAATCGCCTTGGCACGTGATTCCCGCCGTTCGCGTGCCGATCCGCGCTCGTTGTCGGTATGAAAGAAGAGGCTGCTGTCCGCCCCCCGGCAGGAACCGCGCAGCTGCCACTCCCACTCTTCCGCGACCACGTTGGGCAGCCGGCTCACGTCAGCCATGTCGTCCCCGCCTTTCCCAGGATCAACTCCTCGACCGGTACATGCCCGCCGGTGCTCCGAATCAAACGCGGGTTTGGTTTGCTCAGAGCACGGGCATTCGGTGTCCGGGGCATCCCCGGACACCTGCTGCCGCCAGCGCGAGCCGGAGAGAGGAAGACACGTGGAGGACGACTACGCCCCGCTCGACCACGAAAACGCCCAGGTCATCGAGGTGCGTACGGCTGCTATCCCGCACGTCGTCCCCACACTGCGGACCGTTGTGGCCGATATCGCGATGCGCCAGGACTTCGACCTCGACGCGGTTGAGGACCTCCGGATGGCCGTCGACGAGGCCTGTTCGCTCCTGCTGCCCGCCGCCAACGACGGACGGCTGACCTGTGTGTTCTCCTGGTCCGACGGGCGCATCGAAGTGACTGTTTCGGTGTTGTCGGAATCACCCGAACAGGGTGAGGAGAACGGGCTGTCCTGGCAGCTGCTCACCGCGCTCGCGACCTCGGCGCACCGGTCTGTCACGCCTGCCGAAGGCGGATATCGCTCCAGCGTCCGGCTGGTCCGGGAGAGTGCGGCGGCCCGCCCGTGACGGATCCGGTCGGGGAGAACGAACTCGACGTCACGCCACTGTTCGCCAAACTGGCCGAGTTGCCGGCGGAGGATCCGGAGCGCGAGGCGATCCGTGACCGCCTGGTCCGTGCCCACCTCGAGCTCGCGCGGAACCTCGCCCGCAAGTTCCGCAACCGCGACGAGGCGATGGACGACCTCGTCCAGATCGCGACGATCGGCCTGATCCACGCCGTGGATCGCTTCGATCCGGCCCAGGGCACCGACTTCCTGGCGTTCGCGGTACCGACGATTTCCGGTGAGCTTCGTCACCACTTCCGCGACAACAGCTGGTCGGTCCGCGTCCCCCGGCGGCTGAAAGAGCTGAGCGCGAGCATCTCCGCCGCCCGGGAGGAACTCACGATCCAGCTGTCGCGAGCGCCGCGCCCCAGTGAGATAGCCACGCACCTCGGCGTGTCGATGGAAGATGTCTACGAAGGCCTGCGAGCCGGCCAGGGCCGGTACGGCGCCTCCCTGGACAACCTGCTGGAAAACTCGGCCCACACCCGCTTCGGCGCCCCTGACGCCAACCTCGGCCAGGCGGAGCTCAGGGAGGCGTTACGCCCCCTGCTGGACGGCCTGGCCGAGCGGGAGCGCAAAATCGTCGCACTGCGCTTCGGGTCGGGAATGAGCCAATCGGATATCGCCCGCCGTGTCGGGGTGTCTCAGATGCAGGTTTCCCGGCTGCTGGCGGCCACACTGAAGAAGCTCCGCTCACGGCTGAACGAAACGGATATCACTGACGACATCTGATTGAACGCCGCTCGCGATGGGTACTTGCCGGGCGAGCACGAGACCCGCTGGGAGGTGTGGGAACGATGACGACGTCTCGGCTGCCCGCCGCCGGGCCCGTCTCGACCGCTGTCGTGTCGCTCCGCCTCCCGGCGGATGTGACCGCTCCGGCCATCGCCCGGCACGCTGTCCGGGACGTGCTGACGGGCCTGGGTGTGCACGGCCAATCGATGGATGACGTGCTGCTCGCGACGTCCGAGCTGGTGACCAACGCCTTCGAACACGGCGAGCACCCGGATCGGCTTGAGCTGCAGTGCACCGGTGAGCGGCTGATGCTGCGGGTGTTCGACTCCGGCAGCGAGGTGCCAAGGCTCAAGGAGCCGTCTCCGAAGGTGGCACGCAGCCGAGGGCTCCAGCTGGTCCACGCCCTCGCCGAAGACTGGGGGTATGAGCGGCGTCCCGGCGGGAAGATCGTCTGGGCCGTCTTCCTGCTTCGGCTTCACGGTCCTTGACGACCGGAAGCCCGCGCCACCCGAAGCAGGGCTTTCGCCTGCTCGGTATCCCCGATCCTCTCGCGGAACGACTTGCGCTCCAGCGCGTCGACGATCGCGGTGATCATCTCCCCCAGTGAAAAAGGCAGTTCGGCTTCGAGCTGCGCGGTTGCTTCGCTGGTCGCCGCCCATTCGGCGTCCAGGATCGGCACCAGGTCCCTGGCCTTGCCGGTGAGCGACACGATGCGCTGGCGGGCGTCGGCCCCGGAAGCGAGCGTGACCAGCCCGGCGCGGTTCATCTGCGCCACTGTCTGACTCGCCGCGGAGTGGGTGACACCTGTTTCGCGAGCCAGGTCGCGGATGGACAGGGCGCCGTGTGCGGCCAACGCACGCACGACGGGGCTGTATCGCGGTCGGTAGTCGGTCAGCCCGAGGTCGACGAGAAACCTCGCGACGTCGCCGTCGAGCAGCTCGAGCACGTGCCGTAGCCGCGTTCCCAGGCCCATCGAACTCGGGGGTTCGCCCATTCCCACGATCCTAGATCCGTGGTCCTGGCCTGCCATGGACCGCGACCGCGCTTCGCTGTCCGCATGTCGGACAGCGACCCGGTGATCGGCATGATGACGTCATGACCCCTGAGGAGCTTCTGACGACCACCCGCACCGTGCGCAAGCGGCTCGACCTCGAGCGCCCGGTCCCGCCCGAGCTGATCGAACAGGCGCTGACCGCCGCGCTCCAGGCGCCGGCGGGCGGCAACATCCAACGCTGGCACTGGCTGGTCGTGACCGACGCGGCTCAGCGAGCCGCGCTGGGCGAGTTGTACCGGCGAGGCTTCGAGAAGTACCGATCGTCCAAGCAGTTCGCCGGCAAGCAGTACGCGGACGACCCCGAACGTTCGAAGGTGCAGCAGCGCGTCAGCGACAGCGCCGAGTACCTCGCGGAGCGGATGGGCGAGGTCCCGGTGCTACTGGTCCCCTGTATCGAGGCGAGCGAGGGCGAACTGCCGGCGGGGAACCAGGCGCCGCTGTGGGCGTCTCTGCTGCCAGCGGTGTGGAGCTACATGCTCGCCGCGCGCTCGCTCGGCCTCGGTACGGCGTGGACCACGCTGCACCTGACCTACGAGAAGGAGGCCGCGGAAATCCTCGGCCTCCCGTCGAACGTCCACCAGGCCGCGCTCATCCCGACCGCGTTCTACACCGGCGACTCCTTCAAGCCCGCCGCGAGGGAGCCGCTGGCGAAGTCACTGCACCTGGATCGCTGGTAACGCGAGTGCGAGGGGCATGGGGCGTTCGCGGTTCGGCACCGAGCATCAGCCGCCGAACGCCCCCGCCGTCCGTCCAGGTGGCGATCAACTCGCGAGGTAGCTCTCCAACCGGTCCACGAGCTCTTTCGGGCGGCTGAGCAGCACCATGTGGGAGCCGTCGATCTCGTCGGGTTCGACGCCGAGCCGTTCACGGGTGACGCGACGCAGGAACTCCGGCGGGAAGAACCGGTCGTCCCGGCACAACAGCGCCTTGGCCGGGACATCGGGCAGCGCCTCGAGCGGCCATGGCTCGTTCCCCTCGGCGCTGACCTGCGAGCGACCGTGGGCCAGGCACTCGGCGACGAGCGGCTCGGGCACATCGCCGAAGTAGGTCTCGGCCTGGCTCAGACCTTCGGGTCCCACGAACCCCGTGTTGCCCCACCAGTCGCCCGGCTTCTCCCCGGGCGCCGGAACCATCCCGGCGACGAACACGAGCAATCGCGCGGACACCTTCGAACACACCAGCGGCGCGGTGATCCCGCCGTAGGAATGGCCGACGACCACCGGATCGACACGGTCGCCGAGTGCCGCCAGCACGGCGTTCGTGAAATCGATCAGCCCGGCCGACCGGTCTTCGATCGGCAGATCCGGCGCCACGACGTCATGTCCTCGGCGACGCAGCTCCGCCGCGACCAGATGCCAGTCCCAGCCACTGCTGCCGCCACCGTGAATCAGCACGAACGTCGCCATGGCGATCCGCTCCTTCCCCAGGTCCGCAGCCCACCTTGCCGCACCGCGAGACCGGTCAGCAACGGCGCAGCATGTCCTCGAGCGCCGTCTTCTCGCCGGTCGTGACGGTCAAGCCGTAGTAGCGCTTCACCACGATCCAGTCCGTCGCGTAGGTACACCAGAAGGACACCAGCGGCGGTTTCCACTGGTCCGGGGCCTTGTCGCTCTTCTCCCGGTTGACGCTGTTGGTGACCGCGAACAGCTGCGGCCTGGTCAGGTCGTTCGCGAACTGCTCCCGCTTCTCGTTCGTCCACGACTTCGCGCCGCTGACCCAGGCCTGGCCCAGCGGAACCATGTGGTCGATGTCGAGGTCGCCGGGTTTGGTCCAGGTCTCGCCGTCGTAGACGCTGGTCCAGGTGCCCGCGGTCGGGTTGCAGTCGGCACCGGCCTTGACGTCCTTGCCCGCCCGCTTGAGTACCAGCTCGCGGGTGTTGCAGCTGTTGCCCTGGCTGTCCCAGTGCGGGAACTTCTTCCGGTCGTAGCCGTCCATCGTGCCGCGCTGCGCCACGGTGAGTTCGGCCAGCTGCTTCCGCGCATCACCTGCGCTGGCCGGCGGGGGCGCCGACGACGAGGTTTCGGCCCCGACACCGCGGCCTGCCACCCAGAACGCCACGAGTGCGGCCACCAGCACCGCGGCGACCAGCAGGATCCGCTGGGTCATCGACGGCTTCCAGGTCCGAGACGCCACCATCGGGTCCTTTCACTCACGGTCCGCGACCGGCGAGTATGCCGCCGCGATTCCCGGAAACCGCGCCGACACGACGAGCTGGCGCGAACGTGACCGAGACCACCGAGCGCTCCGGTGTCACGTCCGGCTCCGAATCCCCGACTACCGAGCAGGTCCCGGAGGGAGCGATGCCGATGCCCGATCGGCCCCGGAAGTGGAACAAGCGTTTCGACACCTACCTGCACCGCAAAGCCGCGGAGCGGGGCAACGTGCTGGCCATGGCCGGCTTGGCCGCGATGCTGCGGGAGCAGGGTGAGCTCGCCGAGGCGGAAGCCTGGTACCGCAAAGCGGCGGCGGGCGGCGACCGCGTCTCGATGACCGCGCTCGCCCGCCTGCTTGCCGAGCGTGGAGCCCACGACGAGGCCGAGCGCTGGTACCACGAGTCCGCGGTCGCCGGCGATCCGCACGGAATGCTGCACCTGGGGCGCGCCCACGAGCGACGTCACGAGTTCGAGTCGGCCGAACGCTGGTGGCGCTCGGCCGCCGACGCCGGCGACGTCGACGCCATGGCCGCGCTGGGGCACCTCCTCATCACGCGCGGCCGCCCCACGGAGGCGGATGAGTGGTGCCGGCAGGCAGCCGAAGCCGGCAACACCGGCGCGATGCTGGACCTGGGTGTCCTCCTGCGCGAACAAGGCCGGGCTGCGCAGGCCACCCGCTGGTGGCACCGCGCGCTGGAGGGCGGGGAACTGGCGGCGACGTGCCTGCTCGGCCACCAGGCGGAACGAGTCGGGCGGCCGCAGGAGGCCGAGGACTGGTACCGGCGCGGCGCCGACGGCCGCAACCTGCAGGCGATGGTCCGGCTGGGCTTGTTGCTGCACCGGCGTGGTGATCTCGGGGAAGCCGAGGTCTGGTACCTCGAGGCCGCCGAACAGGGCGACGCGGTGGCGTTCACGAACCTGGGCGTCCTCGCCCGTCATCGCGGCGACGATCAGCAGGCCGCCGCCTGGTACCGGCAGGCGGCCGAGCACGGCAGCGTGCCCGCGCTGACTCACCTGGGATATCTCGCCGAGGCGGGCGGCGATGCCGCGCGGGCCGAAAAGTGGTTCCAGTCGGCGGCCGAATCCGGCGACGTCCAGGGCATGCTCGGCCTGGCCCGCCTGCTGGAGGCACGCGGCGCCGACGCTGCGGCGAGGGCCTGGCTGACCAGGGCGGACAACGCGCGGACGGACAGTGACCGCCGTTGATCGGCACTGCCCCGGTAGGGCTATTGTGTGATGCAGCTCACAGATTTACCGTGTTGCTGGATCCCACCGGCACGACATCGGTTCACCGGACAGACCCACCGGGAGGCGATGGGATGAGGCCACGCGTATTGGTCGCGGCTATCGGCAACATGTTCCTCGGCGACGACGGCTTCGGCCTGGAAGTGCTCAGCGAACTGGCCAGAGCGGACCTGCCCAACTGGGTGCAGATCGCGGACTACGGGATCTGCGGCACGCACCTGGCCGACCTGCTCGGCGACTACGACACCACGATCCTGCTCGACGCCACCCCGCACGGGCGGCCACCCGGTTCCCTGTCCCTGATCGAGGCCGCCTCCGAGGACCTCCCCTCGTCCGCCGCCGTCGACGCACACGGGTTGCACCGCGACGCCGTGTTCCGGCTGCTGCGCCTGCTCGGTGGCGACGCCGGACGGGTGCTGATCATCGGCTGCGAACCGGCCCGCACGACCGGCGGCGTCGGCCTGAGCCCCGAGGTCGCCGCGGCGATACCCGCGGCAGTCGCCGCCGTCACCGAACTCGCCTGGGGCGACGCGTCCGATGGAGCGCAGGCACGTTTCGGAAAGCTGGCCCCCGCCTAGCGACGGCCGCTCGCCCCTGAGTTGTCCACTGTGGACACATCAGGCGTACGACCCCAACACCGGCAACGAAGAACGCCGGTGATCTGACCCACAGCGGTCCCGTCGATGTCCCCGAACCGCCCCTCTCGCCCAGCGGCCGACGCTTACGATGCCCGGACGCAAAACCGGCTGAACGACGAGGTGGCCCATGATCGGATTCGAGACGGACCTGCAGGATCTCAGGGACGCGAGCAAGGACCTGGGAGCGGCCGCCGACGCCGCGGCCGCGGCGTCGGCGGGTGTGTCCGGCCTCGACGTCCCCACCTCGTCCGGCGCGGGCGGGATCTTCGACATCGCGGGCATGATGCCCACCTACAACGCCTTCGGCCGGACGCTGGGGATGCCGGCGGTGGCCAAGGCCTACAACGAACACCTGCACCTGATCGAGGACCTGATCAAGAGGCTCCACGAGACCACTCTGGACACCAGCCACGCCCTCATGACGGTCGCCGAGCTGTACGAAAAGGCCGACCAGGACGCGAAAACGCGGGTACAGCGGGCTGCCGCGCAGCTGGACGAGAACTGAGAGGGACGGACGTGGACGGCTACTTCGGCGCGCTCGACGCTGAGACGACGTCGGGCGAGGACGGCAACCGGGCAGCACTGCTCGAAGGCATCTCGGACGACCTGCTCGACGGTGCGAACGACGCGCTCGACGCCATCGAGTACCTGCGCTACTCGGACTTCATGGCGATGAAGATGTACGACTGGGACAAGATGCGGCAGGAGGTCGCAGGCGCCTATCGCGAGTTCTCCGACGCGGACATCGATCGAGAGTCGACCAAGGGCCTACAGGAGATGATCAACCAGTTCGACAAGATCTGGAAGACTCTCCAGGAGGACTCCAAGACGAAGCTGGATCAGGCCGAGAAGCGGATGGAGTACTGGCGAGGCGAAGCCGCCAACGCCGTCAAGTCCTACATCAACGACCTGTCCGAAACCTACGCGCGGGTGGAAACCAAGATCACCGTGCTGGAGAGCGACGTGGTCGCGGCCCGCGAAGCGATCGCGACCGCCCGGCAGGACCTGTCCAACCTCGGCTCCGCTTTCAAGGAAACGGCGAAGAAGTTCCAGAAGGACAAGGCGCAGCAGAGCGACGCCGCAGCGTCCAAGGTGCTGGCCGCAGCCTTCGCCGGCGCGGTCACCGGTCTGCTCGCCGTCGCCACCGGCGGCGCGGGCGCCGCAGCGGGCGGGGCCATCTTCACGGCGGCGAACGGCGCGATGGTCGCCGGGAACGTCGCCGGGGCAGCACTCAGCCAGGTCGTCGCCAACAGTGCCGAAGTCAGTGGCGACAACGTGCTCGACATCTACGCGAGCTTCATGGACAACGTCGACAAGATCCGCTCGGGGATGGGCGACACCGCCGACGACCTTGCCAAGCACATCGGAATCGAGTCGCGGGACCTGCCGCAGATCCCGCCGCCACCGGACGTCAGCCCCGGCGACCACTTCGACCCGGGGAACTTCGAAACCGGCCATACCTCACGGCAGACCGAGAAGCGGGTCCGGGACTCCGGCGTCGACATCGCGCCCGACGGAACGGTCAGCAACGGCGGCAACGGCACCGCGGGATCCGTGCGTGAGTGAGGCCGGCCGGGAGGCCGCTCGTCACCTGGAGGAGGCGCGCGAGGCCATGGTGACCGCGTTGAACACGTTGTCGGCGGACGTGACGTCCCCTGGCGGCGCGGTCTCCCTGTCGGTCAACACCGACGGGGTCATGACGCGGCTCCGGCTGTCGGACGCGGTCACCGGGATGTCGGAGGCCGAGATCGCCGACCTCGTGATGCGCACCTACGCCAAGGCGCAGCGGCAATCGGCCGAACGCAGTGCCGAGTTGCTGCGCCCCTTGGGCAACGCGGGTTACCTGACCGACCGGCTGCGCTGGCGGTTGCAGTTCGAGCCCACGATGCAGACGGACGAAGAACCTCCCCGCACCGATCGGCCGCAACGGGTCAAGCAGGAAAGCCGGTACGAGTACTTGAAGGACCGCTCGGACAGCGTGGGGCGCCCGGCCGCAGAGAAGGCGGAAGCCCGGCCGGCGAGCGATGACGAGTGGTACGACAAGGGCATGCGGTTCGACCCGGCCTGGTGACCGGAACGAACCCAGGGACGGCGAGTTCGCGACTTCACGGGCTCGCCGTCCGCTTCCCTGGCGAGGCGGTCTGTCCAAACGGGACCGGCTGTGGCGAGCACCACGACCTTCGCCAAGGGGACAGAAATAGAGAAAACCGCCTGTTACCAGGCGGTTTTCCCGTTTACTGTCTCAACCAGACGTGCGCCCGAAGGGATTCGAACCCCTGACCTTCTGATCCGTAGTCAGATGCTCTATCCAGCTGAGCTACGGGCGCGTGTTCAGTTGTGCAACCTAGCATCCGGCGAACCAGATACCAGCGGAGGCTCCGGGATTTGAACCCGGGAGGGGGGGTTACCCCCAACCGCATTAGCAGTGCGGCGCCATAGACCAGACTAGGCGAAGCCTCCCAGGCCCGGTGACCACTGCTCAGATAGGTTACACACCCCTCCGAAGGCCTCCAACAGCACCCCCCTCACGCCCGGCGCAACAGCCTGAGCAGGCGCGGAGATCGCCCGCCGAGCCCCTCCGCCTCGAACGCGGCGATGCCGACCCTGGGCAGTTCCCGGACGGCGGGGTAGACGAGATACCGGGGCACCCAGCGAGGCTGGAACTTGGCGTTGAACCGGTAAAGGCTTTCGATCTGGATCCACCGCGAGAAGAAGTGGATGACCTTCGCGGACAGCCGGGCGACCGGACCGGCCCCGATGCGCTGCCCCTGCTCCATCAGCGCCCGGAACGCGGCGAAGTTCAGCGAGACGCTCCGGATACCGCTGCCGCGGACGGCAAGCAGCAGTTCGGAGATCATCAGCTCGTTGACGCCGTTGTCAGCGGTCCGATCGCGACGCATGACGTCCAGCGAAAGGCCGTGTTTGCCCCACGGGACGAACTGCAGCACGCCACGGACGCGACCGCCCTGTTCGGCTGTCACCAGCACCGAACCGCGGTCGCCCATTCGTCCCAGCGCCATCGAGAACCCGCGTTCGGTGTCCGTGCCCCGCCAGTTCGCGGCGAGCACCTCCAGTTCGGCCAGCTCGCCTTCACGCAGGTCCTCGGCGCGCCGGACCAGCACCTTGTACCCGGCCCGTTTGGTCCGCGACACAGCTTGCCGCACGCCACGCATGATCCGGCCGTCGAGGGTGAAGGTCTCGACATCGACCACCGCCTCGTCGCCGATCTCCAGCACTTCGAGGCCGAATCGGGCCCACACGGTGGCTCCCAGCTCCGACGCGCCCATCGCGGCGGGCACCCAGGCATGCCTGCGGCACACCTCCAGGTACTCCTCGATCGCGCCCGGCCATGCCTCGTGGTCGCCCAGCGGGTCGGCCGAGCAGAGCGCGACCCCGGCGATCACGCGGTAGGTGACAGCCGCCTTGCCGGACTTCGAGAACACCACGAACTTGTCCCGCCGCAACGCGAAGTAGCCCAGCGAATCGCGCTCGCCGTGCGCCTTGAGCAGGTCGGCCAGGCGCCGCACCTCGTCATCGGTCAGCCGAGGGGCCGGTTCGGCGGAGCGCAGCAGGAAGTAGGCCGCGAGCAGGAGAGCGCCGATCCCGAAGAGCAGGCCGATGGCCGCGGACAGGTCCTCCAGCCACATCGCATGGAACACCGCCGACCCGCTCGCGCCGAACAGCGCCAGCAGCGACTGCTCGACCCGGTCACCGAAGGAGAGCGGCTCCAGCACGTTGCGCGAGGCGACCGACAGCAGCACCAGGTTGATGACGAACCCGGCGATGTTCAGCTGCAGGAACACCCGCACGGCACGCCACCGGCCGACGACAGGGTCCGGCTTCGCGATGAAATAGCGGCGGGTCGCGAGCAGCCCGGTGAGCAGGATCACCGACACGATCCCGGCACCGACGACGTGTTTGAGCCCCAGATGCGCCGCGGTGAGCAGCACCGAACCCGCGACCGCGAGCTGCCATGCGCGACGCTTCCGCCGTCGCAGCCCGGCTGCCAGCATCACCAGCAGCACCCCGGACACCAGCGCGACCGTGGCCGCGCCGACCGTCGCCTCCTGCGGCAGCTCCAGCCATTCGGCCAGGTGCCCGCGCAGGTTCCGCCGACCGGCCGGGATCACCACCGACACGATGGCCATCAGCCCGACGATGCGCGTCACCCACGTGATCACCGCGACCGACGTGGTCCCCGCCAGCTGCCAGGTGTTGTGTGCGCGAGTCCCCGTCACCACGCCTGCAACACCGCGCGCGCCGCCATACTTCCCCCATCTACCCCTTGGCCAGCTCCACGAACGGCGTCAATGCCGCCGGATTCGCCAGCGCGTCCTTGCTCACGGCCCGCTCCGGAGCCACGCCGGAGAGGATTCTCTTCACCGGCACCTCACACTTTTTACCGTTCAGTGTGCGAGGGACTTCAGCCACCACGACGAACCGATCGGGTACATGCCGCGGGGAGAGCGCACCGCGCAGCTCCTTCCGCAACGCCGGCTCGACGTCGGACAGCTCCGCGCCCGCGGCGAGCACGAGGAAGCAGAGCAGCTGCCCGTCGTCGCTCCCGGCGGCCGAAGTGTCGACGACCAGCGAATCGGCGACCTGGTCGAACCCCTCCACCACACGATAGAACTCCGCGGTGCCCATGCGGACCCCGCCGCGGTTGAGTGTCGAATCACTCCGGCCGTAGATCACCGCCGAACCGCGGCCGGTGATCCGGATCCAGTCGCCGTGCCGCCACAAGCCGGGGTACATGTCGAAGTACGCCTCGCGCAGCCGCGAGCCGTCGGGGTCGTTCCAGAAGAACACCGGCATCGACGGCATCGGCTCGCTGATCACCAGCTCGCCGACCTCCTCGACGACGGCGTTGCCCGCCTCGTCGAACGCCGACACCGCGGCCCCGAGCGCGCGGCACGACAGCTCACCGAGCCAGACCGGGACGTCGGGAGCGCCGGCGACGAACGCCGCGCACAGGTCCGTACCACCGGACACCGAGCAGATCTGCACGCTCTTGCCGACCTCGTCGACGATCCAGCGGAACCCCTCGGTGCTCAGCGGGGCGCCCGTGGAGCCGAGCACGCGCAGCGCGGTCAGGTCGTACCGCCCGGCCGGGTGGATCCCGGCCTTGAGGCAACTCTGGATGAACGGCGCGGAGGTGCCGAAGTAGGTCACGCGATGCTGTTCGGCGAGGTGCCACAGCACGTTCAGGTCCGGGTGTCCGGGGCTGCCGTCGAACAGCACGATGGTGGAACCCGCCAGCAGCCCGGAAACGAGGAAGTTCCACATCATCCAGCCGGTGGTGGTGAACCAGAAGAAGCGGTCGCCCGGTCCGAGGTCGCTCTGCAGTACGAGCGCCTTCAGATGCTCGACGATGATCCCGCCGTGGCCGTGCACGATGCCCTTGGGCAGACCGGTCGTCCCGGAGGAGTAGAGCACCCACAGTGGATGCGCGAACTCGACCGGCTCGAACTCCAGCTCCGCACCGGCGTGTTCGGCGAGCAATGTGTCCCAGTCGAGCGCGCCGTCGAGCCTGCCTTCGCCGGCGTAGTCGACGAGCACGGTGGCGGCGAGCGTCGGAATCTGCTCGCGCAGCCGCGTCACGGTGGACCTGACGTCGAACGACCGTCCGTTGTAGACATAGCCGTTGACCGCGATCAGGACCTTCGGCTCGATCTGGGTGAACCGGTCCGCGATCGCGCGGACACCGAAGTCGGGGGAACAAGACGACCAGATCGCGCCCAGGCTCGCGGCGGCGAGGAACGCGATCAGCGTCTGCGGGCAGTTCGGCGCGAGCGCGACGACCCTGTCGCCCTTGCCGACCCCGAGTTCGCGCAGCGCCGCCCTGGCAGCGGCGACCTTCGCCCGCAGCGCGCCGTAGGTCAGCTGCCCGCTGACGCCGTCCTCGCGGTGGAAGATCACCGCGAGTTCGTCGTCGCCCTTCGCCGCGCCCGCGACGCCGGGGCTGAGCGCGTGCTCGGCGTAGTTGAGCGTGCCGCCGTCGAACCACTTCGCCGCCGGCATCGCCCCGGACAGGACCTCCCGGGGCTGTTCGTGCCAGCGCACGCCGAGGAACTCGGTGACAGCGGACCAGAACTCCGGTACCTGCCGGACCGAGAACTCCCACAGCGAGGCGTAGTCGTCCACCTCGACGCCCCGTTCGCGGCGCAGCCACTCGCGGAAGGCCTCGATCTTGGTGTCGGACACATGGCTCGGGTCGGGGCGCCAGAGCACTTCTGGGGCGTCTGCGGTGTGTGTCACCCCGCGATGTTAACTCTCGCTAACCGCCCCAACCAGGTCTTCGGCCACGACCCGAAACCGGGCATCGTGGCACGTTTCGCTCAGCGCAAATGCGCGTCGAACCAATCGAGCGTGCGCTGCCAGGCTTCCGCGGCGGCGGACGGATCGGCGTCGAAGCGGTGGTTGGCGCCGGGGTAGTGCACGACGTTGGTGACGACACCGGCCGACGCGGCGGCCTCCCGCAGCTGTTCGACTTCGGCACCACCCGCCTCGTCGCCGGCGTCGCCGTACATGCCGAGCCACGGGCTGGTGAGCCGTCCGGCGATTTCCATCAACGTGGGCAGTTCCGCGACGCCCTGGCCACCGACGCTCACCGCCGCCCCCAGTCTGCGATGGGACGCGACGACGAGTGCCGCGGTCCCGCCGAGGTCGAAGCCGACGACACCGATGAGATCCGCCTGCACCCCGCGATCGCTGAGCCAGGCGAGCGTGGAGTCGGTGGCATCGAGCAGGTCCTGCTGCGTGAGGTTGTCGCCGTCGAGATGCGGGGTGACGGTGAGCCAGCCTTCGCCGGCGAGGCTCATCACCAGGAGCCGGACACCGTCGGTGACGCCGTCCGCCTCGTGCAGCACCACCAAGCCACCGCGTACCGCGCCGACGGGCTGGGCGAAGGTCAGGCGCAGGGTGCTTCCGTCCGAGCGCGGGTGTTCCACCGTGCTGATCGAGGTCATGTCGCCACTCAAGCACCTCCGGGTGAACAGGGAAACACACTGTGGCAGGCCACCCATGACCAAACCGGCGATAAGACTCTCGCGGGATCGGCGGCCGGAAAGATACGGTGGCGGTGCTGTCCCGCCCGACCCGAGGAGCGCCGAAGATGTCGACCGTCTCACCGCGAGCCGATCTCGAATCGTTGCCGAAGTACGTCCCCGGCCGGACGATCCAAGGCGCGATCAAGCTGGCGAGCAACGAGGTGCCCGGTGGTGCGCTGCCCAGCGTGGCCAAGGCGCTCGCCGAAGCGGCGACGGGCATCAACCGGTACCCGGACACCGGCTCGCAGGCGCTGCGTGACCGGCTGGCCAGGGAGCTGGCCGTGCCGGTCGAGCGGATCGCGGTCGGCTGCGGCTCGGTTTCGCTGTGCCAGCAACTGGTCCAGGCGGTGTGCGAGCCCGGCGACGAGGTCATTTTCGGGTGGCGTTCGTTCGAGGCGTACCCGATCGTCACCCAGGTCGCGAACGCGGTCGGCGTGCGGGTACCGGTGACGTCCGGGCACGCGCTGGACCTGGACGCGATGCTCGCCGCCATCACGCCCAAGACGCGACTGGTCTTCGTCTGCAACCCGAACAACCCGACCGGGACGGCGTTGCGGCGGGCAGAGCTGGAGCGGTTCATCGACGCGGTTCCCGAGCGCGTCCTCGTGGTACTCGACGAGGCGTACCGCGAATTCGTCACCGACACCGACGTGCCGGACGGGATCGAGTACACCCGGACCCGCGACAACGTCACGGTGCTTCGTACCTTCTCCAAGGCGTATGGCCTGGCAGGTCTGCGCGTCGGCTACGCGGTGGCGCCGGAGCCGATCGCGGACGCACTGCGGCAGGTGTACGTGGCCTTCTCGGTCAACATGCTCGCTCAAGTCGCCGCGCTCGCGTCGCTGGACGCTGCCGACGAACTGATGGCGCGCTGCCGCGAGATCATCGGCGAACGGGACCGGGTCCGCGCGGCGCTGCTCGAAGCGGGCTACGAGGTGCCGGAAACGCAGGCGAACTTCGTCTGGCTGCCGCTCGGCGAGCGTGCGACGGCGTTCGCCGAGCACCTGCTGGACCGGAAGCTGGTCGTGCGTCCCTTCGCGGGCGACGGTGTCCGGGTCACCATCGGAACGCCCGAAGAGAACGCCCTCTTCCTCGACGCCGCCCGGGAATTCGCCCAGTAGCGCAAGGCCTTGTCCCGGCGGCGCCCCAAGCCGCCGGGAGGCTTTCGCGCTACTTGACCAGGAGCTGGATCACCGCCGCGATCCCGACGACGACGATCACCCCGCGCAGGACCGTCGGCGACAGCTTGCGGCCGATCTTCGCGCCCAGCTGGCCGCCGATGGTCGACCCGACGGCCAGCAGCCCGACCACCGGCCAGCTGATCGGCGCGGTGAAGGCGTAGATCAAGCCGGCGACGATGTTCACGACGGCGGCGAGCGCGTTCTTGGTGCCGTTGAGCCGCTGCAACGGCTCGGACAGCAGCATGCCCATGACCGCCATCATCATCACGCCCTGCGCGGCGGTGAAGTAGCCGCCGTAGATGCCGATGAGGAACAGCAGGAACATCAGCAGCGGCCCCGGTTTGTGTTCGGTGCCGTTGGCCTCGCGCCGTTTGGCGACCCACTTCGACACCCGCGGCTGGATGATCACCAGCACGACGGCGAGGCCGACCAGGATGGGCACAACGGTCTCGAACGCGTCCTTGGGCAGCGACAGCAACAGGATCGTCCCGCCGATCGCGCCCAGGAATGACGCGACACCGAAGCGGGCAACCTGCGGCCAGTACCCGACGAGTTCGTGCCGATAGCCGATCGCCCCGCTGACCGTGCCCGGTGCGAGGCCGATCGCGTTCGACGTCGTGGCCGTCACCGGCGGGTACCCCAGCGCGACCAGGACGGGGAAGGTCACGAGCGTCCCGGACCCGACGACCGTGTTGATGGTGCCCGCCCAGACGCCCGCGACCAAGATGATCACCGCGTGCCACCACGTCATGAAACGCTCACGTCCGGCACCCTAAGCACGGTGATCGGCTGACGCGATGGAGATGTGTCTGGTCAGACACTCATGGGCGGCGCGTCCGCTCGAACACGCAGAACTCGTTGCCTTCCGGATCGGCGACCACATCCCACGCGATTTCGCCGTCCCGCGCCCTAATCAGCGTCGCACCGACGGCGACCAGCTCCGCTGTGTCGCCGAAGACGTCCAGGTGCATGCGGTTCTTCACGGTCTTGCGTTCGGGCACCGGGTTGAGCCAGATGAGCGGGCCCTTGCCAGCCGGGTCGACGATCGGCACGGGCCAGTCCTGCGGGCGCGTGTCACCGGTGAGCGAGTCCCGCCGGACATAGCCCAGGGCCGCACACCACCAGTCCGCGAGCCGCTGGTGATCGTTGGCGTCGAGCGCGAGGTCCTTGAAGGTCGCGGGCATGTCCGGATTCAACCAGCACCCTCACGGCAGAGAGAGTGATTTCGGTGCAGGCCTCGGGCGGACCGGTCCATGGGCGGGACCGGTCCGATCCCGTGAGCGTCCGCGACCTGACAGGATGGTGCGGTGGTCGATCCCGGTGAGCCCGGCGTGCACGAGGCACGCTCGGAACAGGTCTGGAGCGCGACCGTCGACCATCTGCGCACCATGATCGACTCCGGGCAGCTCGCTCCCGGCTCCCGGCTGCCCGCCGAGCGCGCGCTGTGCGAGCAGCTCGGAATCAGCCGCGGCTCGCTCCGACAGGCGCTACGCGTCCTCGACTCCATCGGGTACGTCCAGATCCGTGCCGGATCGGGCACCTACGTCCGGGAAGAGGACGGCTCGGGCGACCGACCGCTGCGCGGCTGGTTTTCCGAGCACGAGCAGCTCGTCGAGAAGCTGTTCGACCTGCGCGCCACGGTCGAACCGACCCTCGCCGAGCGGCTCGCCCACCAGCACACCCCGCGCGTCGTGAGCAAGCTGGAGCACAACGTCGCCGAGATGGAACAGGCCGCCGCCGACGGTGACATGCTCCGTGTGATCGCCACCGACGCCGAGTTCCACCGCGTCATCGCCGGGAACGCGGGCAACGACGACGTCGCCGACCTGCTGCGGTCCGTCCTCTCTCTGGTCGGCGAGGAACGCCGCGCGGCCCTCCGGCTGCCCGGGCAGATCCGCAAGGCCGTCGAGGAGCACCGCGCGATCCTCGACGCCATCCGCCGTTCCGACCCCGCGGCAGCGCGCGCACTCACCCTGAAGCACCTGCTGGACGCCAAGACCTACGCCCATGACTACGCGTCCACGACTTCCCCCTCTCGCTCGAGCTCGCCATCGGCCACGGATTCGTCCACAAAGGATTCCTAGACCGTTTTCACCATCCCTCCGTCGATCACGAGATCGGAACCGCTGATGTTCGGCGCCTTCCCGGAGGCGAGGAACACCACCAATGCGCCGATCTCCTCGGGCTCGGTGAACCTGCCGGTCGACGAGCCCATCAGCTCGGGCATCCGTTCGACGAGCTCGCCGATCGGCACCCCGGCCTGGACCGCGAGGTGACCCCCGACCGAACCCGGCGCAGTCCAGACCTCGGTGCGGACCGGCCCCGGCGAGATCGTGTTGATCCGGACCCCGCGCGGACCGAACTCCTCGGCCAATGACTTGCCGAGATTGACCAGCGCGGCCTTCGCCGCCGAGTAGTCGAGCACCGCGACACCGGGCAGGCGCGCGTTCACCGAGCCGATGTTCACGACCTGCCCGCGCCGCTCGAGCATGCCCGGCAGGGCGGCCCTGGTGGCCCGGATGGTGCTGAACAGCGTCAGATCCAGCGTTCGCTGCCACTCGTCGTCACTGACACTGAGGAACCCGCCCGGCCGGGTGCCTCCGCCACCGACGTTGTTGACCAGCAGGTCGATCCCGCCCAGCTCGGCCAGCGCGTGCCGGATGAGCCGATCGGGCCCGTCCGGGGACGCGAGGTCGACGGAGAGCGCCAGCGGGGTCGCCGCCTTCAGCTCCTCGCTCACCGTGCGGGCACCCGCGACGACGCGGTACCCCGCCGCCACCAGCTCCCGCACCACCGCGAGCCCGATCCCCCTGCTCGCTCCGGTCACCACCGCGTTCTTCATCATTCTCCCTGGTCGACACCATCAAAGCCGTTTGCCGGTGTCCATGCTACAGTAAAACGGTTAGGTGGTGTTGCGATGGCATGGGACTGGCAGATCGAGGCCACCGAGTTCCACCGCGTCCCGGAGCGGTTGGTGCCGGTGTACGACTTCATGAACACGGTCGACGAGCGGACGTTCGGCGGGCGCACGCCGGACGATCGACTGCCGGACTGGCTCCGCGAGCGGGGTGAGTTCTCGGCGGCCGAACTGCAGTTGGCCGAGCTACTGAGAAAGGCGCTGCGCGGGATGGCGACGGTCAACCGCACCGGCGAACCGAGTGAAGAGACCGCGCACGACCTCGCACGCGCGAGCAGAGACCTGCCCCTGCGCGCCGACAGCCGCTTGATGTTGAGCCCCTACCAGGAAGGAGTCACCGGCAACCTCGCCGAGTTGCTCGCCACCGTGGTCCTGACCTCGGCCGACGGCAGCTGGAGCCGGATGAAGACCTGCGCCGCCCCGGACTGCGGCTGGGTGTTCTACGACAAGAGCAAGCCACGCAACGGCCGCTGGTGCTCGACGGCCGGATGTGGGAATCGCGTCAAAACGCGCTCGTACCGCGAGCGGAAGGGAGTACATTCTTCATGAAGTTCTAAAACTTATAACGGGGGTGACCGCGATGGAGAAGGTGCACTTCACCGAGGAGAAGGCGACCATGCTCGCCACGCTGTACGGCCGGGCGCTGGACAGCCGGCTCGACAACCCGATTCTGGGCGATCGAGCGGCCGACGAGGCGGTGCGGCAGATCGACTACGACTTCCCGAAACTGGGTCTCACCGGAGAGCGAGCGGCGTCCGTGGTGTTGCGGGCGAAGCCGATCGACGACTGGTCCGCCGAGTACCTGCGCGAGCATCCGGACGCGGTCGTGGTGCACCTGGGCTGCGGGATGGACACGCGGGTCTACCGACTCGACCCGCCGCCGACCGTGCAGTGGTTCGACGTCGACTACCCGGAGGTCGTCGAGCTGCGGCGGAAGATCTTCCCCGAGCGGGCGAACTACCGCACCATCGGTTCCTCGGTCACCGACTTCGGCTGGCTCGACCAGGTCCCGTCGGACCGTCCGGCGCTGATCGTCGCCGAAGGGCTGACCATGTACCTGACCCCCGAGGGCGGCGAGGAGCTGCTGCAGCGCCTGGTCGCGAAGTTCCCGTCCGGCGAGCTGATCTGCGACGTCTTCAGCAGGCTGGGAATCAAGCTGCAGAAGATCAACCCGGTGGTCCGCAAGGCGGGGGCGACCCTGTACTGGGGCATCGACGACCTGCGGGAGTTCGAGCGGTTCGGCCTGGATCCGGTGTCCGCACTGGACGCTTCGGAGTGGGCGACACCGGAGGTGATGGCGAAGGTGTCACCGGTCACGAGGATGCAGCTACGGGCGACCAAGTACTTCCCGCTGGTCCGCAAGATGGCCCGGATCGGCCGCTGGCGGTTCTGAACGGATCGCACCGGCACGGTCGCGGCAGGTGACCGGTGAAACGCGCCGGAACGGCGAACCTATCGGCAACGGTGTCGGTGGCCGCGCCTGTCCTCGCCGCGGCGAGGCCGACACCATACGATCAAGCTCGTGCGCAGGAACGCCGAGCTGGGGAGGTTCCGGGTGGTGCTGCGCACCAGCCTGGGTTTCGCGGCGTTGGGCGTCGGTTCGAGCGTCTGCGGGTCGGGCGTGGTGGCGCTGTTGCTGCTCCTGCAGGGGCTGCCGAATGACGTCGGCGACCACGGCTGGGTGCTGGGGCTGACGGCGGCCGGGATCGTGACGCTGTTCCTGCTGGTCGGCACCTTGTGGACCGCGTGGCTCCAGCGGCGCACGGCGGTGTGGTTCGTGCTGGGGCGGCCGCCGACGAAAGCCGAGGCACGGCGCGCGTTGCGGTTGCCGGTCGACATGGCCGTGGTCAGCGGCACCCTGTGGCTGATCGGCACGGTGGTGCTCAGCGTGCTCGCGGGTGTGCTCGGTTCGCTGGCGGACGTCGCCGGGATGGCGCTGACGATCGGGCTCGGCGGGCTGACGACGGTCGGGCTCACCTACCTCGCGGCCGAGTGGGTCGCGCGGCCGGTGATGACCATCGCGCTGGAGGTGACCCCACCGCAGGGGTCGCTGCCGGTCACCGTGCTGACCAGGCTGGTCGTGACCTGGGCACTGGCCAGCGGCGTGCCGTTCGTCGGCGTGCTGGTCGTGGCCACGCCGCCGGACCTCGGCAGCGGTGACCACACCGCGAGCCTGGTGATGCTGTCGGTGATCGGCCTGGTGGTCGGCGCGCTCGGCACCGCGCTGCTGGCGCGGGCGGTCGCGGCGCCGCTGCACCGGCTGCGGATCGCGCTCGACCGGATCGCCAAGGGCAGCACGGACGTCGCGGTCGACGTGGACGATTCGAGCGAGATCGGCATGCTCCAGACGTCGGTCAACGAGCTCGCCGCCGGCCTGCGTGAGCAGGACCGGATGCGGGACCTGTTCGGCAGGCACGTCGGGACGGAGGTCGCCCGGCACGCGCTCGAATACGGCGCTTCGCTGTCCGGTGACGTACGCGAGGTGACGGCACTGTTCGTCGACGTCGTCGATTCGACCTCGCTGGCCTATCACACGCCACCGGAGGAACTGGTCGGCAAGCTGAACCGGCTCTTCGCCAGCGTCGTCGACGCGGTGAACGCACGTGGTGGGCTGGTGAACAAGTTCCAGGGCGACGCGGCGCTGTGTATCTTCGGCGCGCCCACGCGACATGCGGACGCGCCGACGGCGGCGCTGGCGGCGGCGCGCGCCATCCGCGACGCGGTCCGGGACGCCGGGGAACTCGACCTCGGGATCGGGGTGGCGAGCGGGCAGGTGTTCGCGGGGCAGCTCGGCACAAGCAGCCGGCTCGAGTACACGGTCATCGGCGACGCGGTGAACGAGGCCGCGCGGCTGACCGAGCACGCGAAGTCGGTGCCGTCGCGCATCCTGGCGAGCGACGCGGTGATCGGCGCGGCGCTGAACAGCGAGCGGGAGCGTTGGTCGAAGCATGGGGAGACCGTGCTCCGCGGACGTCAGGAGCCCACCGTCACCTGGACCTGCTGACCGCCCCAAGCGGCCGGGACGTACTGCCCCAGTTTTCGGGACAGCCGACCTGATCCGCCGGAGTGCGTCAGCCGGGGACGACCTCCGGCCAGCGCAACAGCGTCGAGCCCCAGGTCAGCCCCGCCCCGAACGCGCTGAGCAACACGCGGTGCCCGGACTCGAGGGTGCCGTCCGCGCAGGCGTCGGCCAGCGCGAGCGGGATCGAGGCCGCGCTGGTGTTCCCGACGCGCTGGATGTTGGCCACCACGGCGTCGACGGGCAGGCCGAGCTGCTTCGCCGTCGACTGCAGGATCCGGATGTTCGCCTGGTGCCCGACGAACCGGTCGACGTCCCCGACCATCCAGCCTGCCCGTTCCAGCACGGCGCGGGAGGACTCCGCCATCCGCGCGCACGCGTGCCGGAACACCGCGGTGCCCTGCATGACGAGGTAGTGGTCCCGCGGGTCGGCCGAGTTCCGGTTCTTCGAACCGCCCGCCTCGACCCACAGCAGCTCGGCAAGCTCGCCCTCGCTGTGCAGGTCGAACGGTCCGAACGCGCCGGGCTCGTCCGGCAGGCCGGCACGCAGCACCACGGCGCCGGCACCGTCGCCGAAGATCGGCACGGTCGTCCGGTCCTCCGGATCCACCAGGGAAGTGAAGGTGTCCGCGCCGATCACGAGCACGCGCCCCGCGATGCCGCCCGCGATCAGTCCGCCACCGGTGGCCAGCGCGTAGACGAAGCCGCTGCAGACAGCGTTGAGGTCGAAGGCCGCGACACCGTCGAGGCCGAGCCGGCTCGCGACCTGGGGCGCGCTGGCCGGGCACAGCTGGTCGGCCGTGGACGTCGCGAGTACGACAGCGTCGACGGCGTCCGAGCCGGCGAGGGCGGCCGAAGCCAGCGCCCGGCGACCCGCGGCGACCGCGAGGTCCACAGTGGACTCACCGGGACCCGCGACCCGTCGCTCGACGATTCCGGTGCGGGTGCGAATCCATTCGTCGGAGGTATCCAGCCGACTGGTGATTTCGTGGTTGTCGAGAACCTTGACGGGCAGCGAGGCGCCGAGCCCGGCCAGTACGGCGGCCCGGCCAGGGGCTTGCGTCGACACTGGGAATCCTCCCGGACGGTGGACAACACGGCAGGCCACTTGTATGTCCTACCCCTCGGTAGACCGGTCAGTTGTGTTCCATGTCACCGGAAATGCCCTGAACGGGTGCATACGGGGCGGCTCACCCACCGGGTGAGCGGCACTAAACACGAGGCGCTTTCGCGGCCTGCCCGGTTAGCCTGAAGCGTGCACTCTCCTGACCTCGACCACCTCGATCTGGCCATCCTCGCCTGCCTTCAAGAAGACTCCCGGACCATCGCCGAAACGATCGGCGCCAAGGTCGGCCTGTCCGCCGCCGCGGTGCAGCGGCGGATCAAGCGGCTACGGGAGTCCGGGGTCATCGAACGCGAAGTGGCAGTGCTGTCGCCGCAGGCGCTCGGGCTGTCGATGACGTTCGTGGTGCTGGTCGAGATGGAGCGGGAGAACCTGGCGGTACTCGACGCGTTCCGCCGGCAGGTGCTCGCCGAGGACCACGTGCAGCAGTGCTACTACGTCACCGGCACGGCCGACTTCGTCCTGGTGGTGACAGCCGAGGACATGGCGGGGTTCGAGACCTTCACCCGCCGGATGTTCTTCGAGAACCCCAACGTGCGGCACTTCACCACCAGCGTCGCGATGGACAGGGTGAAGGTCGGCCTCACCCTGCCGCTGACCGGCGGCACCTGATCGAGCGGGTGTCCACTGTGGTCACCACGGGTATCCGCACGGACGCAAGGGGTATGTGGCCGGTGTTACACCACTGTGGACGGATGCAACCGATCGCGTGAACGTGGCGGTTTCGCCGTCACGAGCGCCGGGCTCGTACATCTCCTTGCCGACAAGTTCGCGCCGCGCGAACCACGAGGAACACCAGGAGTGGCCGTGCACACCGATGCCGTACACCAGAGCCAGTTCGTGTTGCTGAACGAGAGCACCACGCCCGTGTTGTCCCGCCTGTCCTACCGCGCCGACGAGCCGTTCGCGGTAACCGTCTCGTTCCGGACCGAGCGTGGCCGGTGGATCGAGTGGACGTTCGCGCGTGACCTTCTCGTGACCGGGCTGGTCAAGCCGGCGGGTATCGGCGACGTCCGGATCCGCCCTGACCTGTCCGAGGATGACGCGCTGCTGACGCTGGAAATCGAGTCACCGGACGGCTACGCGTCGTTCGAGCTGGAGCGCGAAGACGTCCAGACGTTCCTCGACTCGTCCTACGAACTCGTGCCGCTCGGAATGGAGAGCGAGCACTTCGACGTCGACGGGCTGATCGAGGAGATCAGCAACGTCTGACCCGACCTCCCATTCCCGCGGCGAGGAAAGCGAAGGGCGGGTTTGAGTGCGCTGGAGGCACCAAAATCCCCCCCAACTGATGTCGGCGGGGCGGTGAACCGACGAACAACA